>JBIIHD010000139.1:0-4754 GCA_044236095.1 Crocinitomicaceae bacterium
ACTAGAAGTTTCGATTATAAATTCTTTTGGATCCAAGTCGTTCACGATACAATCATAAATATTACGTGTTGTTTTTGGATCGAGTCCTAAGCCGGATGTTGAATTAGCTTGAGGGTCAGCATCTATAATTAATGTTTTGTATTCTAGTGCACCTAGACAACCTGCCAAATTAATAGTCGTAGTCGTTTTTCCAACTCCACCTTTTTGATTTGCAATGGCAATTACTTTTCCCATGTTAAAATTTGATTCATAAAGTTACGCATCTTTAAAATTTGATTTTCGCCTTTTCAGCTTTATTTATCAACTAAAAACGAACAAAATAATCAACTATTACTTGTGGATCGAAAATTAATAATTCTCTTGACATTAACGATAATTGTATTAATTTAGAAAAGAAGCATTTGGATATGAAAATAATAATTTTAATTGTCTGTTTTGTTGGTTTATTATTTAAAGTTGAGGCACAACATCCAGTGGGCGATAAGTTGGAACAATTATACAGTCAAGGTTATTATAGTCTTGTTTTTCGAAAGGCGGGTAAATTTTTATTAAAAAATGATACTAAACATTTAATTGCACCAAAATATTATCGAGCTCTTGCGGGGCTTCAGAAAGCTTCCAATTATTTTTGGTTGAAACGAAATTCTGAAATTCCATTTTCCGCATTTAATGAATTGGATAAATTAAAAAAAGATGAAAAGGGAAAATTGTTTCTTGAGGCACATGTATACGAGTTATATGAGTTAAAGAATGATTTATCTAATTGGTTGACAGATTTAAAGCAAACAAAATTAAAAGATAGTATTTCTAGTTTTTCAAAACGCATTACACAGTTTTATTCTGGAATAGATCTAAAATCATTTGAAATCATTCCTGCAGAACAAGAAGTTGACTCCGATTATTCAGGAATTTCTAAAATTAGGACAGATTTAATTCAAACTGCAAAAAGTCATTTGGGTGTTCCGTATGTCTGGGGAGGTGAATCTCCAGAAGGATTTGATTGCAGTGGATTTACTCAATATGTACTTAAATCCAAAGGATATGTTTTACCGCGTACAGCAGGTGATCAATATCAAAAAGCTATAAAAATAGAAGCTGCCCAAGTTCAAGCCGGAGATTTGGTGTTTTTCAAAAATGACAAACATGTCTCACATGTAGGAATGATTATTTCAAAAAAAGGAGATCCTGTAAAAATGATTCATGCCAGCTCCTCATTGGGTATCAGTATTATTGAAATTCAAAAATCTGAATATTGGAACAAACGATTTTTTGCTTACGGAACTTTTTTGAATTGATTTTTTATTGAAAGAAAAATGCCTAAAGCTAACAGAAATATTGTGTATCCTTGTGCAATATTGAAATAGAACTCCAATTCAATATTTTTAGCGATTAAAATGCATAAAAAACTTCCGTAGAAAAATAAAAATATAAATGAGATTGAAGATAAAATCACATTTTGCGTAATACTTAATTTGTAATACCAATAAGTAAATAGAATCATTACAAAAAGTACTAGTTGATATTTCCAACTATATAATAACCAATCACGATTTAAATTAAAAAAAATGGTTGAGCTAAAAAATAAGGAAAGGGTCAAAAACAGGTAAGAAGTTCGATTCTTGAAATCTAACATGTTAATTTCCAGTTGTTGAATGATCCAATGTAGTGAAAATACAAGTCCGATTAGATTAAAATAACTTGCTTCAAAGAAGAGTAAAATTCCAAAAGTCGCACAACTAATGAAGCCTATAAGAAATGAAATAATTTGCAGATTAAATTTCGTTGCCCTCATGATTTCTTCTTGATTTTTCTGTTGCACATACTAAATTCCACAAGGCTCTTGCTCCTACGTTTGCGTCCCAGTCTCCAGAGTTTCCAGGCGCTACTTCATTCAAATCAAATCCAATAATTTTTCTTCCAGAATCAACAAGCTGGAAAAATAAGAAAGTAATTTCTTCTAGGGTAAAACCACCAGGTACTGGGGTGCCTGTATTAGGACATAAAGACGGAATTAGTCCGTCAATATCAAAACTAATGTATACATTTTCAGGCAATTCTTTAATAATATTTTGTACCTGACTATTCCATGTATTTCCGAGGTATTGATTTTCTTTAAGTTCCCAATCAAAAAAGGTTCTAATTCTGCCATCAGAATTTTGGATAAGATCAATTTCAGATTGTGCGATATCACGAATCCCAACTTGAACTAATTTTGACATGTTTTTGCAATTCTTGATGACATTGAACATAATACTGGCGTGAGATTGTTGAAAATTTTCGTAAGAATCACGTAAGTCAGCATGGGCATCAATTTGTAGAATGCCAAAATTCGAATAATGAATATCAATCGCTTCAATTAATCCAAGAGGGGTAGAGTGCTCACCCCCTAAAACAGCTGGAATTTTATTATTTTGTATCAGGACGGAAGATCTTTCCTTTAAATTTTCTTTTAGCGCAATTTGAGCTAAATTTAGTTGATTTAGGAATTCATTGAAAGATGAGTGGTCTTCTGAGCCAGATTCCAAATGTTGAATATACTCTATTGATTCTATGCAAAATTGTTCATTGATTTTTTCCCATTTAGCTGAAATTTCAGTCATGAAAACTTTCGTTGTAAATGCTTTTGGGAGATTTGGATGAAAAAAATCGAGCTGGGTTGATGCATCCAAGATAACTTTTGGCCCCTTACTCGTTCCCTTTCCATATGAAGCTGTAGCGTCCCATGGAACTGGAATTATTACAATATTAGCATCTTCTTCATTACACGGGAAGCCAAATATATTTCCATTTGAAATTCCAACACCATCAGGATTAAAATCAGTCATGTTCTTTTGCTTTATTTATCTTCATTAAATCTTATCATTTTAAATTCTTTCAAATGAGATGTTTGTTAAAAATAGCATTAAAATTATCAAATTGAAAAAATTATGTAGGCAGTAAAAATTAAAATTTGGAGAAAACTAGATTCATAACAGTTTTCAAAATTAATTTAATCTTGAATAATAAAAAACACATTAGTATTTAAAGGATCAATATGTTCCAAAAGAAAATTAATGAGATTCGTCGAACCATTTGAACAAAATTGAAAAAAATGAATTTCTCTTTCTTGCGGAATAGAATTTGGGATTAGGCTTTGTTTTATCTGTCGCAATTGATTTAAAGCTATTTCATGTTTGGAATTCAATTGTTTCTCGAGTTTATGTTTAATATTTCCAAAAGATTTTTCTATTATTTTCCACTCCGCTTCAAAAGATTTTATTACCTCTGTTGAATGCATTAAAAATACCTGTTTTGATTCCTTATAGATATCGAGAAATTTGTCGTCAATCGAAGTCCAATCAATTTTTTGGAAGGTTGATTCCTTTTCAAGAAACTCTTGTTTCAAAATTTCAAACGATTGATTGATATAGTCCAAGGGTTCAAAATTAAATTTATCAAATTTTTTTCTTTAAATTTTTGTCGATGAAGAAAACTGAAATTCGATTGGTGAGTAGTGGGTAGGTTACTTGATAAAAAGAGAAAATTCCCTTTAATTGAATCCAATAGCTCAATTCACCCGGACCGCCAATATAGGCTATGTTTGGAAGAATAAGTTCTTGATACAATGGCCTTAAAAAAACATTGGGCGAAAAATTTTCTGGATTTCTCCGGATTAATTCAATTAATTCTGATTTAGAATACTTTTTACTTTCAATTTGAAAAAGATTATCTACGAAATAAATTTTAGATCTTTTGTTTTCTGAAAGATAAAAGAAATTTACTAACTGTACTTTTGCTTGTACTGGAATATTTCTCGAACTTAATTCTTCATTCGTTTTATTTACTTTATGGTAAGAAGTGAAATTTTCTAATTCATTTTCTAAAATGGGGATAAGGAAGTTTTTTAAGACAGAGTTATTGGGCTCTAAAATAATTAGACCATATTTTTTAAAAATCGAATTCAAATATTTAAAAAACGATTCTGATAAGTTTTTTCCGTCGAATGATTCAATATGTTTTTTAACAGAATCATATTCTGCATTGGAAAAAAGCTCAATAAATCTTAATTTAATTTCTTCAAAGTTTCTGTCTAACTTAAATGCTCCTGTTGGACCAGCATTGTCACTTTCCCACTTAAATTGATCATTAAAAATTGTTGTTTCGCTTATTTCATCCTTATCGTGATCTTCAGATGCCATCCAAAAAACTGGAACGAAATGGTAATCAGTAAATTTGTCGTTCAGACTTTTTGAAAGTGAAATAGCATGAATAATTTTATAAAAGAAATATGCTGGACCACCAAATAAAGTCAATTGATGTCCAGTTGTTATTGTAAAAGTATTATCTTGTTTTAATCGTTTAATATTTTCAATTACTTCGGGAGTGGTTTCAGTTCCTTTGTATTGTTCGATCAACACTGAGTTTAAAACGACTCTGTGATGATTTGAGTATTCCTTAATTTTCAGTGTGATTTGCTCTTGTATAGATTTTTCAGAAAATGGTAAGCCAATAAATTCTGACAAATTTTGTTGATTTTCAACCAAGTCAAGTTGAATTTGATTGTAGTAGTTTATTTTATTTCGTGGATATTGTAAAATTTTCATACTTGGTATAAACAAAAAAGACTATCCGGAGATAGTCTTTTAAATGCGTTTTATATTAATTATTTGATCAATGAAGTGAACGAAGAATTAGTGGCAAAACTTAAAAATTCTTTATCTTTCGATGCTTTCGTTTTTAAATCTGGGTTTTTCGTGATAGCACTTTTCAAGCTC
>JBIIHD010000140.1:0-4739 GCA_044236095.1 Crocinitomicaceae bacterium
CCTGATTTTTCAAAAGCAGATGATTGGGCTGCAATTATAGCATCATTATTTATTGTATATAATGCCTACATTATTTTTCGACCCGCCTTAGGTGAAGTTTTAGATGAACATAATCATCATGAATTAATTGATAAAATTCGCGAAATGGAAAGCCATGTTAAAGGAGTGGAAGGCATTGAAAAATGTCTAGTTAGAAAAACAGGGATGACTTATTTTGTAGATTTACACCTTGAAGTGGACGCTCAAATCACGGTTGATAAAGGTCATTTGATTGCACACAATTTCAAGGATTATTTAATGAATCAACTTCCGGAAATCACAGATGTGCTTATTCATGTTGAACCAAAACAACCATTATAATTGTTCGTTGAAAAATTAACTCTAAAATTGGTTTGTATTAATTACGCTATTTATCTATTCTTGAAAATAACCAAATAATTAAAAAACCGAGTAATACCCCTGTTGTATTTGCAAAAGCATCCAGCCAATTAGAATCTCTTCCGGGAACAAAATTTTGAAAAAACTCTAACAGCAGTCCATATAAAATAAGGATAAATATTAACCAAAAGGATTTTCTTGAAATTCGCCAAACTAAAAATGCGTTCGATGACAAAATGAAGTAGGCAAGAAAATGACTAATCTTATCTTTACTTCCTAAATGCAACGAAGATTTTGGAGGTAATAGTGATAACACACTAATTGAAATAATAACCAAAATAAATGAGAATAGTAAAATCTTTCTGTTAATTTTTATCCAAGTCATAGTTCAATTTTTTCCCTTTATCGAGAGCAGGTAGACCTTCTGACATCCAAATTGGTACGGGTTTATCCAATAAATAATGATCAAAAAACTGACGCATGCGAATACTAAGATCTATTTTGTTGGCGAGTTTCGTCAAATTATGATCATCTCCGTTGTAATTTAACAACCAACAGGGCTTTCCTAATCTACGTAAACCTGTATAAAGTTCAATTCCCTGATACCATGGCACTGCTCCATCCTGATCGTTGTGCATGATTAACAAGGGGGTTGATACTTTGGGTAAATGAAAAATAGGAGAATTTTCGACGTACAATTCAGGTGCTTCCCAAATCGTTTTTCCAATCCTACTTTGTGAACTTTCGTATTGAAATTGACGATTAATGCCACTTCCCCAACGAATACCTCCGTAGGCAGAGAACATATTTCCAACAGGAGCTCCTGCCATTGCCGCTGAATAGCGTTTAGTCATGGTAATTAATTGAGCGGTTTGATACCCTCCCCAACTCTGTCCTTGCAATCCCATGCGCGTCGAATCGATGTTTTTATATTTTTTCAAAATAAAATCCGTCCCACTCATAATGCAATCGTAAGCTCCCTTGGCAGGATATCCAGGATTATAGCGAACATCCGGAATGAAAACGACATAACCTGCAGACGCATATTCAGTGGGATGAATAACGCTTGCTGTTGGTCGTGGCGGATGATGGGCATGTAATTCGTCAGAGTTCAATTCATAATAATAAACGATAAAAGGATATTTACGAGTGGAATCAAAATCAGTTGGTTTATAAAGCAAACCTTCTAAATTAACACCGGAATAACTTTTCCATTTTACTAATTCAACAGTTGACCAAATGTATTCTAGCTGCTGAGGATTAGCGATAGAAATATCTTTTTCATTTTGCCATGAGCTATTTAAAATGGTTAAATCTGGATAGCGATCTACGGTTGATTTCCTCAGTAAAATGCTACTTTTATCTTTTGATCTAAGAATAGATAAAATTGAGAAATCCCCCGAATAAACTTGTTTGAAATCAACATGATTTTCATGCGTAAAAAATTGATAAATGGACTCCGACTTATCTTTTGAGTCTAACCCTTTTAAATATAAATTTTCAAAGTCAACAAACACGGAGTCAGAAGACCAGAAATTGGGTTCGAATCTAATCCGATTTTTTTCTCCCTTTAAATTTGTTAAACTGGTTAATTTCCCGCTTTTAATTTCATAGTTCCAAATATCAAATTCAGAGCGAAAAAGATAGGATTTTTCGTTTGTTGAATAACCTATTTCTCCCATAGGGCCAGCTTTCATAGGCATCCCGTTAATTTCTTCTAACCAATTCACATTTTTTACCGAACATGAAACACATTGATCTGCTTTTATGTCCAAATTCATTAAATGGTACTCTTTTTTATCTGGTTCGAAATAAGAAAAATAATTACCATTCGGAGAAAGTGATCCCGGGTAATAAATCCCTTGTTTAATTAGTTCCAAACTTCCATCTGACAGTGAAATTCGATAATAATCTGATCGATAGGGTAAAGACCACTGTGATTCTATTTTATATTGTTCATTGCAACGAGCCAAAAGATAATTCCCGACCAATTTACTTGATGGTGAAATCTCCAATGTATCATTCGATAATTGAATTAATTTTTCTGTTTTTAGATCAAGTAAACATATATAATTTCGTTTTTCGTCTCGTTTTAGATTAACCAATTGCTGAGGCTGAATAGATTTATCTTGATAATGCCAAATATCTAGTTTTGGCTTTTCAGATTCAAGCAAAGTATCCTTTTTTTCAGGTACAATTCTTTTGAATTTCCCAAAGAAAAGAAATCTATCGTCCTCTGTAAAAAATGGCTTACGGTGCTCAGATACGCCGTGTCTTGTTCCAAAAAACACATTTGAAGTATCACCATACATAGTTGTTTTCATAGAAACTAAATCCACGAGAGCCAAATTGAATTGTTTTGTTTTTGAAGTATCCGAAGAAAAAAGAAAAGCCATTTTAGATTCTGATTTATTCCAAACCGGAATTTGAATTGCTGATTTGGCAGAAATTAGTGTTTGTTTTGATTGGGTTTGAGTATTAAATAAAATCAATTTACATGAATCCACTTTGTCTTTTTGATGTTGTATATAAGCAACATAATTGCCTTTTTTGGAAATGGTATATTCCGTTATATTTTTTTCATTCAAAATTTCACCTCTATTTGGATCAAAAAGGAAAAGCGGAAAACCATCTGAAGCCAATTCTTTTTCTGGATTTTTCCTTTTTTGAAACCACCGTTTCTTTTTGACCGCTGTTTTTTTCTCTGATTTTTCTGTTGCGTAGGCTAATAAATTTGATTCCTCAGCTACTGTAAAAGATTTTAATTTAGGGATTTTTATAGTTGAATCTTTAGTTAAAAAACGAACACATAGCGTGTCTTTCGGCCATTTCTTCTTATCGATTTTTTTCAGTTCACAATTTCTTAAAGTATCGTAACCTGGGGTTAATTTATACGCTACAAAATCTTCCTTGAAAGATATTGAAGCATCCTTTCCTCTTTTGATAGAATCAAGTTTATTCAATTTTTGGTTATAGAAATATAGATATCCGTCACCTTTTAATGGGTTTATTTCATAAGTTATCCAATTTGCTGATGGAGTAGATTGTTGTTTTTCCAATTTTTTCCAATTATCATAAGCTTGATAATCAATTTGTTTCTTTTGAGAAAATCCATTTTGACAACAAACAATTAATGTGGCTAAAAATATCAACCAATTATTTTTTCGTAGATAATTAATTTTCAGCATCTTTTTTCACTAAAATTTATTGGTTAAAGTATTTAGGTATAAATTTCTATCTAAAACAAAAATTGACAACTTATTTGATCAAAAATAAAGATTTATTTACAAGGTCAGGCATTTAAATATCATAATAATCAAGTAACTTTATATCTATGATGTCGTTCTACTAATTATGAAATTTTTTCTGATTATAGTTTTTTTTCTATTTGCAAATAGCAATTGGTGTCAATCCAGTCTAAACCAAAAGGAAAAGGAGCTTCTTAATTTATACCAAAAAATCAAACTTCAGGAATCCTTTGAGGACAAAGTAAATGTGAGTCATGAATTTAATGATGAATTCAAAAAAGCTTTAAATCAAAAGGATGCCTTTAAATTCCCTTTTGATTCACTTGCCAAATTGAATGGATTTAAAAGTATTATTAGTAGTGATCAAAAGGTGCGAGTCTTTACTTGGGGCATAAAAAATAACTATGATGCTACATTCTTGTATTTTGGTCTAGTTATTAGAAAGGATGGATCTAAAAATTATCTGTATGAACTAAAAGATAATTTAGACCCTATGAATATTCAAACTAATGAGGTTTTGGAATCTTCAAAATGGTATGGTGCTATTTATGTGGATATTATTCATAAAAAGAATGGATCTAAGAATTATTATACTGTCCTAGGATGGGATGGAAATTCAAGTCTCAGTAATCTAAGAATTCTTGATGTTTTATCTTTTTCAGGTAAAAACCTAAAACTTGGAGCTCCACTATTTAAAAATCAGAAAGCAAAACTAAATAGAGTTTATTTTGAATATGCTGAAACTGCAAATATGAACATGAATTATGAGTCAAAATACAACCGGATTATGTTTGATCATTTAATACCTGAAACACCTGATCTAAAAGGGATTTACTCATTTTACATCCCTGATTTTTCATATGATTCATACATTTGGCGGCGAGATGCTTGGCACTTGATGGAGGATGTTATTGGAGTAAACGAAAAAGAAGCAAAAAATTTAACTATTCTCACTCCGGATGGAAAGGGGCGCTTAAAAAAGAAGAAAGTAAAAAATAAATGGGTATCGCCTAATGACGATAAAAATCCAAATGATTTTAATCATGTAGCGAGAACACCTGAGTCTGAAATGCAAGTTGAAACTCCCGAAAAAAAAACGAAGCAAAAAAAATA
>JBIIHD010000141.1:0-4735 GCA_044236095.1 Crocinitomicaceae bacterium
TTACCTGAAAATTGAGTTACTTCAACACTATTTCCATTCTGATCAATTCCTTTAAATATAGGAGCTTTATCTCCTGCTTTTAATTGTGACATAGTTAAAAATTAAATTAAAATTTGACGAATATTTAATCAAATATAATGATTTTATTTTAATCAAGTATATTTTTTTATTTTTTTTCAAAAATTTTAGAAGTGTCCATGAAGAGTATGAATATCCTCTATTTCCGTTACCAAATGTTTTATTTTTTCTGAATTCGTTTTTATTTGATAGCCGCCAGCGTAAATAGGGATTTGTTCTACATCGTCTTTGAGTTGTTTAAAATAATTCTCCATAAATTTTTCTTCAACCGCCGTTAACCATGAGGTAACCAATGCCTTAGGCTTCAATTGCCTGACGCACAAAATTAACGAATCATACGGTAAGCTTTGTCCTAAATATATAGTAGGGATATTTTTCGACCTTAATATAAATTGATAAAAAAGCAAACTGATTTCATGCCATTCATGTTCAGGAAGGTATAGCATTACAGAATCTGTATGCGATTCCGGTATCGGTAATTTATCAATTTCTGAAATCACTTTTTGACGAATTAAATTCGATATAAAATGCTCTTGTGCCGGATTTATTGATCCTACTAACCACATGACGCCTATTCGGTCCAGAAATGGAACTAAATGTTTTGTAAAAGTATCACTCAATCCTACGTCTTCAATTAAAGCTCCTAGTGTTGCACCAAATAACTTTTCGTCTAAATTCAATAAAGCCAATATAAATTGTTCGTAACTGTCTTCTGTCTTGTGCAATTCTTGAATTTCATATACTTTGGATTGAATTTGAGGAAAGCTCATATTTGCAATGTGCGAAATTTTTACACCATGCTTGTACAAAAGGCAAACATTCAATAAAATTACTAAATCTTCGTCCGTGTAAAGTCGTATTTTGGTATCTGTTCGTTCAGGGGTGAGCAAGTTGTAACGCTTTTCCCAAATTCGAATAGTATGAGCTTTCACTCCGGAAAGTACTTCTAAATCTTTGATTTTGTATTCAGCCATTTGTTGAAATATCCAAACTGTTGAAAGCGAAACAATAAGGAATTAAAAAAGTTTAGAAAAATCATTAAATAGTTGATTAAAATATTCAATTTAATTAATCTTAATTCATTTTTTCACATCTTTCACGTAACCGAAACATATTTTGAAATTATGATTGGCATTGAAATTTATCTTAACATTTATGTTCGATTTTTGATTTATTACATATATTTAACCTTTAAATAACATAATTATGAGAAATGTAAATGCGTTTATTGGAGCTTTGGCAATTGCTTCATGTTTTGTAATAGGGATAAGGATTCCCGGTGGAGGCCTTATTCTTGCGGCAGGGTTAGGTCTTGCTCTTCCATTATTTTTGATTATTCAATTCGTTATTGACATTAAAGATAAGAATGGGTCTTGGATGATTAATTTAATTACCTCTATTGGATTATTAACCTTTGGTTATGGAAGTCTTTTCAAAATCATGCATTGGCCAGGTTCAGGAATTCTTTTAACAGCTGCATTATTTTTGTTTTTTCCTATAGCAATATTAATTGCTGTTTTCAAGGGATTTGGTGCTAGTCAAAATAAAATAGCTCGTATTTTGGCTGGTTTAGGCGGTTATACTTTATCAATGGCAATTTTATTTAAAATAATGCATTGGCCAGGAGGTGAATTCATCCAAATGGTTAATTTTATTTCTATTTCTATTGGTATAGTTTCTTTGGCAATCTTGTGGAAAAATTCTGAGAAGTCTAGCTCGATTCTAAATGCAGGATTTATATTAAAATCGATTTTTGTTCCGATATTATTGATGACCTTGTTTTTAGGATTACGCGTATCAAAGAGTATTTTAGATTCATTTGTTGCAATTGAAGATAATGTTCAAAAATCATCCATTGTTCATTTGGATAGAGGAAACTCCTTCAAAAATGAAATGCAAGCGGGCTATGCATCAAATAAGGAATCAAACAAGTCAAAGGCAGCAAAAATCAAATATTACAGTGATAAAATTGATTCAATTGACAAACAAACGGCTCAGCTGATTGAATTTATTGATAAAATCAAAATGAACATCATGGAAAAAAGTGGTGAGATAGTTGTTATTGAAAAAAACCTAGATAAAGAAACTATTATTTGGAAAAAATACGACAAGAAAGATCCTCTTCGTCCAAGTAGAATCAACTCTAAGGCTATTCAAGCAAAAGACCAATACGACGTTCCTATGCATGAAATTATAGGGGAGGAAATAAGTAATCCTGATCCTTCAAAAGATGGCATGAAACTATGGAAAATGTTAATAGATTACCGCACCAACATTGTGGAAACTTTAGCATCTTCTCACGAGAAAATTGACTCATTGACAGGAAAAGGAATCGGAGAACTGAAGTATTCTTTGAAAGCGACTCTAATTAATAAGTTCAGAAATAGTGAAGATCTTGAAAAGCAAATAACAGCCATGCTAAGTAAATCAAAAATAAGTGAAGAAGATATGGGGGTTATAAAGCAAGTTTATATGGAGTTAACTAAACAAGAGCGCTTTGAGGAAGTGAATGATGTGAAAAACGTTCATTGGATTGGAGTAACATTTGATCACTCTCCGTTAGTTGCAGCACTGGCATCCTTAACTACCTTACAATCTGAAATTTTAAATGCACGTGCCACAGCGGTTGGGCATCTTCGGTCAAAAGTTTCGTTGAGGGATTAAAAAATTTTATACATTTACGAACCTTTTTTAAATATTTAATATGAAACGTTTCTTAATCTTCTCAGTAAGTATTCTTTTTTGCTTTCAAATGCAAGCACAGTGGAATGTGTATGATTCCGGTAAGGAATATCAAGTGTTGGTTTCAACAGCTCAAGGGCAAACAGCCATTTACAAGAATACACCTTGTGAGGTAAAATTAGTTTCGTTGAAAAACAAAATCTTGAAGTTAACATCTTCAAATGCTACGGTTACTCCCAACGCAGAACCGGGAAGTTATTCAATTCAAACATCAGATGAAAACGCCGTATTACAAATCTATTCTGCGAAGAAATCAAAAATGAAGCTACTCAAAGAGATTCAAATTCGCACATTATATGTTCCTGCCTTAGATGAATTAACAATTTCAGGAAATACTTTAAGTGTTGGTTATGGGTATTATACGCAATACGCTTCAGGTTATGATCCATCCACCTATGACCAACAAGTTTTCAGTAATTCATACGCTGTGGAATCTTGGTCTTTCAGTTGCCCGGCAGCCAGTAAATACCTTAATGGTTCAGGAAATCAACTTTCACAAGAAGTAACAAGTTTCTTACGATATCTCCCGGAAGGTGTGAGCTATGAAATAATTGCATACCACAACGGACCAATCAAGCCTGGGGATTACCAACCAAATGTAATGCAAGCATTTACTTCTCAAAATACTGAAATGCCTGGTGCTAGGTATGTTGTTTTAAACAATACGCCAGCAAACAAAGCATTTTTTGACCCGAATGATCCGAATAGTTTGATTGGGTTGGTGAATAATAATTTTTTGATGCTAAAGGATTATGCGCGTGGAATTTTTGATGAACAAAAAGTTCGAAACCTTGAATCTGGATTTATTGGTTCAGCATTTGTAACAAGCGGCATAATGGAAATTGATTTGCGGAGCAGATTTAATAAAAAATTACCAACTTCGTTTAACTCTGATTTTACTTATGATGAAAGGACTGAGTTGTATGAAGGTATGGATCCCCAGACTGGTGAACCTTTGAAGGTTTTTTGGTTGAAAGGTTCAAACCCTGTTGGTACTGCCAAAGGATTAGAGGGTGAAGTTGATCAATTTGATTCAACAATTCATACAACTGATATTACTCAAGCAGCGGAAATAGAACCAGGTGTTCCATTTCCTTATGTTTATGCTGTTTTTAGACCGACGCTTATTTATTCAACAGATAATATATCACAAATTGTAATTCGCTATGATTCAGTATTCAATCTCTCAATGGGCATGGTAGATATAGTTCCTAGCAGGTTTAGCTTTGGTCGAAAATTGGGGCTTTCGGATACTTTAGATATAGTCTTTTCCATGAAAATAAAAGACCTACTTTATTTGAATCAAAAGACCTACAACAATGTGTTTTTTGCCCCTACCACACACATCAAAAATGATAAAACAAATGCAAGTCTATTTGATACAGAAAATCCAAATTCATTAGTGAGCATTATAAAGCAAAACAATTGGGCTACATTTCCATATCTCAATAGGAATAGTTTAAATTATTTCGCGGAGTATTGTGATACAAAAGGTGCAAAAGATGAAAAAAAAATTAGTATAACGGAAGATCTAGACGATCCATTGGAGTTATACCATGGAACTAATGAATTTGGAGATCCTCTATTAGTGTATTATAAAAAAGGTCAAAAAACAGAACCACTAATTGGATTTGAAGGTGTTGTGGACGTATTTGATCCTTTAACTCAAACAACAAATCCATTGGAAGCTGAAATTATCCCCGGCACAATGGATCCATTTCTATTCCAATATAGATTAAAAAGAAGTACTTACAGTCAATACAAAGGAATTACTGATTTATTTATAATTAATCAATTTGTTACAGATCCAGTGTTTGGTGTAACAGTTTCTAAACCTACTCATTTAGGATTTGCACAACAGATGCCTGGACAATCTAAACCTACCTTAATTATTGAAACACCTGTTTATGCAGAT
>JBIIHD010000003.1:0-15218 GCA_044236095.1 Crocinitomicaceae bacterium
ATCCCTGATGAGTTGCTCCCCAGCAGAGCTCATTTCCGTTTCAATTGAACAATTCAAATTTCAATTTAATCAACTATATTTACAAACTGTCGAAAAAAGCAACCACTTACCAAACTTCTGCACTATCGAAATAATTCATTTCGTAATAAATATCACCAAGATTATTCATACAAATAACAAAACTCAAATCATTTTCATTTAATCTGCCACTATTAATTTCTAGATACTTTTTATAAAAATGCTCGGCATTCTTAAATTGCTTCATTTTAAAATATAAATTACCCAAATCATTTAGGGTTTCGGCATAATTAGAATTTTTACTCCCAAGAATAGCTTCTTTTATGTTCAATACTTTTAAATAATGATATTCAGCTGATTCATACTGACCCGACAAGTAATACAATAAACCAAATGTATTGATCACCTCGGCATAATCTAGATGATTCATTCTGTTTTGAATACTTAAAATTGACAATGATTTATTTAAATATAAAATTCCTGAATCAACCATACTTGAAGATAGATAACTATTAGCAATATACCTCAAGCTCACCGCATACCTCAAACTTGTATCGGTTTCATTTTTCAAAGCCCAATCGTTCATTTGTTTGGCAACCACCAATGCTTCTTCATGATGCTTAGCAATTCGTAATGAGTCGTATTGGGTTTTTAGTTGATCGTAGGGATTCTTTTGGGCAATTACTTCAGACAAAAAACTCAAAAAAGCTACGAAAATGAATAATTGTTTAATCATACCATAAATTTACAAACTTCTACCTCACCAACACAAAACCCGCCCATTTCTCGGGATCAGTCGGGTATTTGGTGCGCATTTCTTTTTGGGCTTTCTCGAAGGAGGTTACTGGGTTTAAGGTCTTAGTAAGATCCGAGTAGAAAAGTGTCATGAGTTCCATGGTTTCTTTGTCGGGTACAGACCAGAGGGAAACGATCATTTGTTCCACACCGGCGAGTTTGAAGCCTCGTTTGAGACCAAAAGTTCCTTCGGAGCCTTCGATTTTTCCGAGACCGGTTTCGCAGGCAGAGAGGACAACGAGTTTGGTTTTTTTGAGATTGAGTTGTGAAACTTCCAAGGCTGTGAGGATTCCATTTTGCTCGGCGCCAAGTTTGGAAAGCGTGTCGCTACCTGTCCATGCCCAATTACCGCCAGCCAAAATGAGTCCGCTGCGAACCATCGGGTTGGTGCTGTATCGGTAACTATAACGTAATGAATTTTTGTCTGTTGTTGTGTCATTGAAATTGTATTCCGGGAAGGCATAACCGTGGGTGGCAATA
The DNA here is from genome assembly GCA_044236095.1 of Crocinitomicaceae bacterium. Taxonomy (GTDB): domain Bacteria; phylum Bacteroidota; class Bacteroidia; order Flavobacteriales_D; family Crocinitomicaceae; genus UBA952. The sequence continues at coordinate 1,294 of JBIIHD010000003.1, forward strand.
TGCAAGATACTTTTCGCATGTCTTCCTTCCAAACGCATTAAATTGTCTTCAGTAGCGTCATTCGATGAAAACAATTCGATTTTCCATTGTTTCGATTGCACAGAATCCTTGATAGTTTCTGTTTCCAATTTTGTTCCTTCTAAATACGCCAATTTACCCGATGCCGATTGACTACTTCGTGTTGAATTGCTCTTTCCTTTTTGCTTTTTCGGTTTAGCTTCTTTGGAATTTAAAAAATCATAATTAACCCCACCAACCATGGCCATAGACTTGGTAATTGGTTCCTGTGTTTTTTGTTTCAATCCCATAGCCAAATAACGTGTTGATGTAAGTTGATGCAAGGTATAGCGATCAATGAGATACTCAGCTTTGATTTCCGTCTTCACCGTTTCAGATTGAACAATCACTCCCCTTTTATTTGTTTGCTCATCGAGTTTTTGGTCACCATTCTGTTTTTGAGCATAAAGCGCATGAAACGGAATATTGTACAATTCTCCAGTTGGTGAATAATAAATACTATTAACATTTTCAAGCGTTCCCTCCATTGGTTGCCAAACGAGCGGATAATACGCACTAAAACCTGAGGTTGGTTTAATGGATTTTAGTTGATTTTCTTGGCAAAGCTTTATAAGAATTGGATATTTTTCACCCGGCTTTAAAACTAATGCATTGTAGTAGTAAAGAGAATCATCTTCATTAAGAAAGCGAACAAATTCAACAGCGGCCTCGCCTTTATCCAAATTTTGTTGAACCTGATCCCAAGTGATTGATAAGTTTTTCTTTTGCTGAGCATACTCAGGCCAACTTTGGATAAGTCTTTTATCTAATGAATCCGCTTCCCTCTTAGCTTTTTCAAACAAAAAACGATCATCAATTCCATCCGATTCCATTTTGATTATAATCCTTTTTGAGTTACCAAGTTTTTCGCGAATATCCTCAATTTCACGATAATAATTTTCATTTGCTATTTTAGACTCAAGCAATTTGCTTTTTGATACCAATGCTGCATTGTAGCTTAACGTTGAAAATCTAGGTGAAATGGCATATGATTCATTAGCAAGCCAGATTAGTTGGTCGTAAAACACCTCTTCTTTTTTCCAATAAAGTTCCTTTTGTGATTCACCTAACCACTCAAAGTTGCTTGAAATATTATCTAACTTATTTTGAAAAATAAAATCCAACATGGAAAATGCCTCATCAACTCTATTTGTTTTCAGAAAAAGTTTAGATAGGGCAAGCTTACTGGCAATTAATTCGTTGTGGTTTTCACCAAATAATCGCTTTCTGCTTTCAATAGAACTTAATAAAAATTGTTCTGATAAATCATATTTTCCAAACTTAAAATATAAATTACCCAGATTATATAAATTCATAGCAGAATTAGGATTTTCAGCCATCAATGATTCTTTTCTCATTCGATAGGAATCTAGCAGTAGTGTCTCTGATTCGGAATATCTCCCCATTAAAAAATAGAGGTAACCTAATAGATTAGTATTTGATGCGATGTTATCATGTTTTTCGCCTTTATGAATTTTTAAACGAATTTCTAAGGATTTTTTGTAGTATTCCTCGGCTTTAACATAATCACCCTTCGTTCTATATAACCTTCCTAAAGAGCTCAAATTTAAAGCATATCCAGGATGTTCCTCTCCTAGTGCATTTTTTCTGATTTTAAGTGCTGCTAACATTTGTATTTCTGCTAACTTAAAATCACCTAAATCTAAATTAAGAGAACCAAGTGAATTAAGGCTCTCAGCATACTCAGGATGGTTTTCCCCAAGCGCGATTTTTCGAATTCCTAGGGCTTCTTGATAATAATCATGAGCCAAATCGTATTCACCTAGTTTAGCATGCAAAACACCAAAACTTGCTATGCTTTCGGCAATATCAGGATGATTCCGAGGCAAGTTAGTTCGTCTTATAGTTAACGCATTTTCGTAATAGTGAAAAGCTTGTTTAAATTGTCCTGTTATTGATTTTATTTTTCCTAAGGTAAATTTAACTTCAGCAGATAATAGACGGATTTCTTTATTTTTTTCTTTCAAATTTAAAAGAGAATCAATTTGAAGCAGTTTATCCTCTGCTTGTGAATATTTCCCTTTTTTCACATACAATTGCGCTATGTCTTTTTCAAGTTTAAAATATTTCTCGATAGATAAATTATTTTTTTCACACAAAGATTGACATTGAAAATAGAGCTTTTCAGATCCGTCATAATCAGAAATATTTAATAATATTTCAGCTTTTGAATGTAATTCATTGATTAATTTCAATGAATCATCTGGATAAATTTTCTGAAGAATTAAAAGTGAAGAATCAACAAGAGTTAACGCCTCATTGTATCTCCCCATATAATTATATAACCAACTTAAATTGTTTAAGGAAAAGGCATAATATGAATTCCAAACGCCATTTCTTCTTCTGATCTCAGCACTTTTTAAATAAAATTCTTCTGCGGTTTTATACAAACCAATTTTACGATGGTAGGTACCCAGTAAATTTAAACTGGTAGCATGATCATCCGTTAAAGCATGATACTTTTCAAAGTGATTCAATGCCTTTAACCAATAACTGAGTATTGAATCATTATTCTCTTTTGTTTCATAAACATTCCCTTGATACCGCAAACTCAATGCATACCAATAACTCGAATCCGTTTGCTCTTTTACAGCTAGATTACTCATTTTACGAGCAATGAATAAGGCACTATCTTGTTTATCCGCTTTTCGGTACTCAAGAAATTGCTGCTTTAAGGATGGGAAGTCAGATTGGGCATTAACCCTAACAAGTATTGAAAGTAGACAACTAAGAAATACAAAAATTAATTTCGTCACATTAAGTATAAATGAGGAGTGAGTTAATTGATTTCAAAGTACGTAACAACCCTATTTTATATTGATTACAAGTTTATATTCAACCCAATAAAATAACCTGGAACGTATTTCTTAGTTTGAATATTTGATGGCTCTATGGATGAATTTGAGTAATCATATGCTTGACCAACTTGCAAAGATTTATTCAACACATTAACCTGTGTAAAAGCGACTCCGGCCGTTAAGCTCATGAATGGAAACTTCTTAAATTTCAACCCACCACCTACTAAAAAATGAATATCTCTGTCATCCCAAAAATCAACGGCCGCACCTAAATTAAGGGTTGGTGTAATTAATTTATTACCTGGAAAATCAAATGCCATTTGAGAACCAATGCAAATTTTTGAACGTGACAAAGTTGTTTCTTGAACGGTTGATGAATCACCTGTTACATTGTCTATCGTATAATAATTTGACCTTTGCTTAAAACTACTGATCGAATACAATCCAGAAGCCCAATTCATAATTATCCCACCTTTCACAGGAATTTCAACAGATTTAACAACTGAATACATAGATGAGAGTTTATCTAAATCATAATCTAGTTTTGGTGTTTTTTTATTTTTCGAGCCCAATTCAATTTCAGGTCCAAAAGATACAGAAGCAATTTTCCCTTGTTCCGAATAAAAAGTCCATTTCCCATCAGCATCATCTTTCATTTTTTTATCTTCCTCTTCCCCAGATTCAAACAATTCTGAATAATTACGAGGTATTTCTTCCTTATTTTTCCACAATCCTTCTGCTCTTAAAACAGGCGTGCAATTTTCACACAAAGTATCAACAACTTCACCATCTTCATTCCAATATTTATTCGGATAATAATATTTCAGATATACTGGAGATTCTGAACCATATTCAGAATCTGCTGAATTTAAAGCCTCTTTAATATCCTTAAGTCGATAAAATTTTATTTTGTAATTCATTCCTACAAGTGCATCTTGTTCCATATCTTCCTCTGAACTTCCAATTGTGAAAGAGTTAGACTCACTTGAAACCATAAATGATTTAGATTGTTGAAAATTTGCAGACTCCAATTTATTAATCCATTCCTCTATTCCTTTTTTAGAATAAGAATTAGAAGGGTTCGCTAACAATTCTTTGAACTTCATTAGTTGATAATCGAAGGAGTTGGCATTTTCTTTTAATTTACTGTCGGTAACTCCCGCCTTAAAAAAATGTAATCTTGAGCTGGTGCTTAATAATTCGATTTTATCAGTTGGATCGTAATAATTCTTATAAACGTCTTTTAATTTACCAATAATAGTTTTAACCTCTGACTGCAAATCCTCTTTTTCAATATCCATTAGAGTTTTTTGAAATAGAGAATACTTCTTTTCATATTCTTGAATCAATCCAGCAACAACTTGTGATTCAGCGGTAAACAACTCTAGTTCACTTTCATTTTTAGCCAAGGTTTCTGCTCTACTCAAATCAGATTGAACACCCGACAAATTTGACATAAAAGAAGAAATTGGAGCCAAACCACCAGTAAACATGGATAAAAAACCAAACGCATTACTTTTTTTACCTGTTGCAACTTTCATTTCCTGTTCTTCAATTACCACATGGTATAGAAAAGGATTATAGTTCGTTACCTCAATAACAACATTATCTCCTTGATTTAGCTTTGGGAGTTTACCTTTTAAATTGATTTCTTTTTTTTCGCCGCTTGAAGTATATTCAATTTTCTTGTAGGTGAATTTATCTGAAGGCTTATCATATTCGACACGATAAGAAACTTGAGAAAATATATTGGTAGTAAAAAAAACTACACCAACAATTAGTACTATTTTTTTCATTGTTTATTGTTTTGGTTTTATTTCAAAAATTAATGATTTTACGGTTACTTCTCCTGGATTGGAGCTGGCGCCTCTTGTACCAGAGGAATTTGTGTTTATGAACTCTACTAATGGTGAATTTGATGAACCTCTTGTTGAGATTTCTTTTCCTAGTTCTTGAATAGGTGAAATATCAATGCGTTCTTTCGTAGCTATAAAAACTAAATTTTCCATTCCGTAAGGAGGAGAAACACCATTAAGCTGATAAAAACTGAAAGAATTCTCTTTAATTTCGATGGCTTTGGTTACTACATTTATCTTATAATCGGGCTGAATATCAACTAAATAAACACACACAGAAACATTGCCCGTATTAATTATTTTTAACCCATAACTTTCAGCTTCAATTAGTTTAAGGTTCTCTATTGGAAGTTTATTTGATCTATCATTCTTATTATACGCTTCAACTGTAAAATCAATGTTCCAATCCTCAGCTTTCATCTTTTTCAAAAGCTCAATTTGAGAAGCTTGTTTCAAGAAGAGAACTAGTGAATCGTATTGCTCAGTGCCTTTGATAGTCATGGGACTCATGTTTTTCAATGGCATATTTTCATCCATTCCGACATAAATTATGACCTTACCTCCATCAATCTCTTTGACTAAAAAATTATAATCTGTTTTAACCACTTGTATATTACTCAATAATTCTAATCGAGTTTCCATTTCCTTTTTGTGCTTTTTCAAATCCAACTTTACTTTTATTTCAGCTCCTGTTGAACCCTTTTTTACAATAAAAGCTCGGTACAGACCAATATTACTTTTTGAATCTTCAATGCCATTTGTAAGTTTAATTGTTGCCTTCATTGCTGATAATTCAGTAATTTTCCCTTCAAATAATGCCTTAGCATCTTTTGGATTATTCACTTCTGTACCAAAAAGTCCAATTTCATCACCAATAGATAAACCTGAAAGGCTTCCCGCATCTAAATTCACTTCATTAAAATATATGGACTCTAAATTAAAAAAGGGTTTTGTAGGAATAAACGAATTCGAGAAAATAGCCTGATTTAGATCATCTCCTTCTATTTCTGGTATTTGTTTTCCATTAAAACTTACCAACATATTTTTTCTTACCTCTGAAAATAAATTGGCATAGCTGGCATTATCACCCAGATTTTTCATACCTTGAATTAAAAAATAAGTCAATGATCCATAACGAGTTTCACTTCCTTCAGGCTTGTATTCATTATTAACTTGTTCTGCTTTACAACCAAAAAAAGCAACCATTTTTCCCATTGGTTGATTCATCTCGTAATTAAAATCTGTTCCAAAAGCTTCGGAAGAATCTTTCTCTGTACTTGGTTTCCAATTTGCTGGCGCACAAACCTCAATTGAACCGCGCACATTTGGATCATCAGTACCTCTTGTTGAAGTTCCTGAATGACAAGCGTCAATAATTAATAAAACTTGACCTTTAGGTCCAATTTTTTTGCGGATATTATCGAAATGAACTTTCATTTGATCGTCTACATAATGATGCTCCATTTCATAGTCCCCTTTTTTGTCAAATTTCATCGGAGCATTATATAACGCAAAAGCCTCATCATATCCATCTCTTTCATCTCCACCAATAATTCCTTTTCTTTTTTTAGGTTTGATATCAGCAACTTGTTGACCATGACCTGAATAGTGGAAATATACAATGTCGCCTTCTTTCAACTTCACAATGAGACTTTCAAAAGCCTTGTCTAAATTTTCAGGAGTTGCTTCTTTATCAATTAAATAAGTACAATTACTTTCAGGAAATAGTTGCTCCTTTAACATAGCTTTCACCAATTCTACATCATTGTTAGAACTTAAATCCTTCCATACTGTCTCCCCTTTTTCATTGGTTGGGTAATCGGCAATTGCAACTATGATTGCGTGCTTAGTTTGGGAGAAAGAAAGTGAAAAATAAAATGAGCAACAAAGTAAAAAAAAGAATTGGTATATATTTTTCATAGGTTATTTCATATTTAAAATTGTGCGATATTTTTCAACGACTAATTCTTTAAAAAAGGCCTTCATTTTACAACAAATATACCAAATTATGTAAGATTAACAAATTTTTAATCAATTAAATACGTGTTACTCCAACTCTTTCTCTATCATAACCATTAACTCATTTAACAGTGTGGTTTGGTTGCTGATAGTTCCTGTTTTTTCGATTCGCTTAATAAGCTCATTGTTTTTGAGCAAAGTTGCTTTGAGTGTAATTTGATTCATTGATATGGAGTAAACTACATTCACCTGAACTGAATTAGGTTGTTCAATTTCTGAAACGAAAAGTGTTTTTTCAGTTCCGCGGCTTTTCTCCGAAAAATAGGTAATCATTTGACTTTTGATTTTTTGATCATCAAAACCTAGATCGACGTTAAGAACATTACTTACAAAAACCGTCGGTATCTCCTTCAACACAATACTAGATCTAACCTCATCATCAACTTTTCCAAGGGTGAAGTTTATAGGAACCATGCGCTCGGCACTTTGATTCGAGTTGAGTTTGCGTACTTCTTCTTCGGTTGCCATAAGCCATTTTTCGAGTTGAAGTTTGTTATCCTCGTCCAATGCATTTTTGTTGTTGAGCATTGAATTGAGTAAGGCATAGGTCATTAATCCGTGTTCGTATTGAGGAAGTTCAAGTGCTTTTTGATCAGAGGAAGAGGCTGTGATGATGGCAAATCCCGACTTACTGGCCAATTTATCCAATTCTTTCAAGCGTTGCGATTGTCTTTCAGCGTCTTTCACGTCGCGCTTTCCTGTTAGCTGAGCCATATCCATGTTGTTGATTGCCGCACCGGAATGACACGCATCTAAAATGAGAACACGTTTTCCTGCGGGAACTTTATTGAGTAATTCCAATAATTCACGCATGCGAAGCCCTTTGAAATCATCTCTGCTCGATTCGGACGTGAGCAATAATAATTGATCCTTATCCACAATTTCGCCATGACCAGCGAAGAACAAAAGCAGAATGTCTTCGGGTTTACTGGTTTTCTCAATTTCAGCAATTGTATTAATAATATTCCCTCTATCTGGTGTTATTCCTTTGATTTTCTCGTTCCCATTTGCTCCCAAGCGATTAACAGTTAAGTTGTAAAAATGCACGCGACTCGTATCATCGATGTTGAAGAACTTTTGTGCTGATTTTTGCAAAACAATTTGTAAATCGTTGGCATCTTTGGCAGCGTAGTTTAGATCCAAGCCATCCCCTTTGTAATCGTCCACACCAATCATGATGGCATGAAGAGCTGGTTTTTTGAAAGTGATTTTCTCATCCGATTCAATGTCGATTACAACGCCCCGAGAACTTACACTATTATTAGCAGTTTTGGCAATCACTTTTACCTTCAATTCTTCTCCCGGAATTTGATACAGCTCCAAGAGTTCTTTTTCAACATAAAGCATGTAGTTGCCGTCTTTACGTTTCAATTTTTTCGCATTGGTTGAAAGACGAACCACGCCATTGATGTACACATCCACATCGCCCACACCACCCGAACGCGGAATGATACGATACCCTTGGTTACCCGATTTATCATTTTCCAACGGCTCAACCACAGGCGTAACACCACAAATATTCAATTCACTCAATTTTGGAAGGTGATCCAAATTCTCACCGTTCATGATGCGCTGAACCAAGTTTGGAACATACAAGGAATCTTTGATTTGACTAAGCTCTACCACCTCTAAACCACAGACAAAGTAGAGTTTTTCGATAGCGCCGGGTGTTCCATCGAAACGGTAGTTGGGATCAACAAATAACCTATTATTTACGAGGGGCTCTTGTGATTCTTTATTCGCATTAATTAAAGGAATATCATAAAATGAAAACAGTAACTTTCCGTCTGATGCTCTCCTAATTTGAGTTGACTCGTCTAGCCCATCAGTTATTAATAAATCGTTTGAAAGAAGAAATTTAGCGGTTTCTGATTTATTTCGTGCAATTCCTTCAATTTTATAGTTTGAATTTATTTCGCCCGTAATTCTATTTAGATAAATAATTGAGCCTAAATTTTGATAAATTAATATTTGATTATTTTTCGGGTCATCTAAAAATGTTGCAAAATCATTGATCTCATTAAATTCTCTTTTGAATAAAATTTCTCCATTATGAGCATTTACTTTGTAAAATACACTATTTTTTATTCCAAGTTCTTTTTTAGCTAAAATATTTCCATTATTATCTAGCTTAAAAAAATTAAACCCTGTGATTGACCATATAGGGTCAGGGGAATTAAAATCATAACAATTTAAAAAATCATTTTTATAATCTTCATTCAAAAAAATACGCTTATTTTTAAAATCAATATTAAAATCTTGACCTAGCGTTAAATTTTCTCTCCAGTCTTTCGCTGTCTCAGTTTCAAAGTACGTATTTTTTATTCTAAAAGAATGAATAATTTTATTAACGCTCAATTCCTTTAGATTAAAATAGATATATTTCTGTTTTCTTTTTTTACGAGGAACTTGTTCCATGATATAGAACAAATTGTTAACCGTATCTTCTAATACATTTGAAGCGATTTCCCCATAATTTAATATCTTCTGTCTGCATGGTAAAGCGTTTTTCAAATAAATAGTAGCTCTTGTCTTTAAATCTTTTATTGAATCTTCAAAAATTAAAAATCGCTTACTTTTTGAAATTTTGACTCCTTTAAAATTATTATTAATAGTTGATTCATAAATAACTGTATCGTGAGAATCACGGAGTATCAATAATGAATCATAAACTATTTCTCGTTTAAAATTTGTTATTTCATCAAACGTGTTTAAAAGATTATACTCCTTTGAAAAAGAAGCTTTTTTTCGATTAAACCCTTTTGAATTTAAGGGTAATTCATCGAAAAAACCATCAATTGATTTTAAAGAATTTTGATCCTCTGAAATTTTATAACCCCAGTTTGAGTTGGATGAATTAAATGAAGTCCCGAAAAAATTAAAATTATCTATGTATGCACTAGAATTGATATTTAAAATGTTCCATTTTGGATAAATATCTCCATTATTATAATTTTCAACAACAACGGTAGAATCATTATTAATCACCATAGAAAAAGAAGACAACTCTTTTAAAGTAAACAATTTAATTCCCTTTTCACAAAAAATGATTAGGTTCGTTGAATCCTTCGCATTATTTTCCAATTTCGATGTTATTCCTTTTGAAATAATACCCTTCCTGCTGTAAAGAACAATCATATTATGATTATCTGCTCTACTACTAGTTTTGATTATAGTATTTGAATCTAGATCTATTTTTACAACTGTTTTATCAAAATTTATAATTTCAATCAAATTATCGGAAATACGATACAATGATTTGTTAATATAATGATAATCTGCACTTTGATTTCCACCTGTAGTATCAAGTAAAGTAAGTATTTCATTTTTCTCAACATCCCAATAAATTACCTTATGGTTATCTTTATTGTTAGCGAAATATTCATCCATTCCACCATTTTCTATAGACGATTTCTCTTTAGAAAAATAAGAAGTTTCATAATAGATTCCTCGATCATTTGACCCAATATCAAATGCGTAGTCAACTGGAAAATTTAGTCTTTTTGAAAGAATATTTCTATTTTTAAAATTGATAACTTTTAGTTCAATGGATAGCCTATTTCCTTCCTTATCAGATGATATTTCTTCAAAGAATAAACGACTATTAATTGAGTCAACCACAAAACCTCTTAATTCTTTATTTTTATCATCCTCTTTTAGAGCATACAGATCTTTGACCTCTTTCGATATTTCATTAAAACAATGAACCTCATTTTTGCCACAAAAAAATAAATCATTAGAAATTTTGAAAAGATGAACCTTTTCATCTGCTGATATATTTGTCCTAATTATTTCCTTTTCACCTGATATTAGATTGATGATTTTAAAATTGAAACTATCACGTAAAACAATTTTATTTGAAATAAAGATTTCCTCAAAATCATTAACCTTCATCATTCCAATTTCTTCTAAAGAAATTTTGTGATATTGGACATTACTCAAATCATTGGTTTTATAGACTATTATCTCGAGCAATGTATCAATTTCTTTATGGGGATTAATTATTCCAATAAAATTATTTTTTTGAAACATTACTGATTTCAGAGATTTGAATTCTTTAAGTTTATTTCGAGTTTTTGCATCCCAAACAATACATTTACCTTCTTTTCTGCCTTGTGTGAAAATTAGTGAGCCATCAGTATTAAACCGCAAATCTTCTCCAAGCCAAGAATAACCCTCCAAGTTAATCCCATTCGGCAACATCAACCTCGGTTCGGTTTGGGAAAAGGCGTTATAGCACAGTAAGAGAAAGGGGATTAAAAGAAAAAAATGCTTCAACATACTTTGTTAGAGTTACAAAATTATTGTTTGTTTTTTTGCCCTTCAATCTTTTTCTGCTCCTTTTTTAGGATTTTCTTGAATTTCTTGTTTTTGTGCAAGTATTCAAGTTCTGGATCTTCATAAATTTCCATTAAACCAACGGAGCTAGACCCTGTTTGTAAGGGCTTTTCGATGTATTCATTGCGAATTATAATTTAGTACAAATATGAAAATTCGTTAAATAACTTTCATGAGCTACAAAAAATATGTTAAAATACCTGAGTTGAATTATCCACAAAATCTCTTAACAGTAACTTTTATTTTATAAAATTAAACTAAAGACTCAGTTATCACTACTGCCCTTTTTTATGCACCTGACTGAAAACCCCATTGCTTTAAATTTTGATGAATTTAGTATCATATTTTCTTCTTCCTGAATATAATAACAACTACCATGCAATAGTTCTTCGTCGCCATCACTTTCTACTTCAACATCTTGGTCATTAGCTTGAGTAAATTCGTCTGCACTCCACCAATAACCATTATATCTTAAGGCATCATGTGATCCAGATTCTGTAACATAACCACCAGGCAAAGCTGAAAATCCACTTTTATTATTACCTTTTAAGCTTTTCCATTCTTTTTTAGAACTCAAGGTGGAGGCAGTTCCAATTTTACCTAAATAATTGATTAAAGTTTCCCAGTTTGAATTATGTGGTATAATAAAACCCTTTGGAGCCAAACCTCTGGTGTCGTTAACTGCATACCAATTATAAAGTTTTCCATATACTTTTCCATTTTTACTGTTATAATTATAATAACACCAAGCAGGTAATTTATTATTACTAGCTGTTTTCCATTCACTTGCGTTTCTAGCTTCCGGTATGGGATCACCGTTTCTAAATTTTTCTACATTAAGATTTTTAACTGTCCATTCTTGATTGCCTATTTTGACTGTTTTTTGTGAGTAGCAAATTGATTTCAAGAAAAATAAAGACAGAAAAAAAGTTGTAATATTAATCGCTTTCATCCGAAAATTTTAAAGTACAAAATTAATAAAAATAATGATTAATTACTTCTAAAATAGCAATCTTGTATTGAAAACAAAATATTTTTCTTTGCAAGACTGATTTTTAATATATTTTCACTCTTTAAAAAAAACTTTCGGATGAATATGCAAATCGATCAGTAAATCGATAAACTTGCAACCCGGTATTGGCAATAAATGTAATTGAACTCATAAAAAATTTGAAAAAGTTATCGAAAATAGTGAAAATAAATCAAATATGTAAAATAAGTTGACAAATGTAGTCCATTCATTTTTTCAATTGATAATTATCTTTTCTTCAAATAATTACTCTTCCAGTATAATAATGGTTAAACGATATTAAGGAGTTGCGAAATAAAAACAATATTTAAACAAACTCAGGTAGCAAGAACCTAATTAACCAGATGAACACCGTAAGTAACACAAAACAATCTCTTTCTTTAACATTCAAAACACCCTAATGAAGAAACTTAAAGATTTTATCCAAAATCGGATAATGAAAAACCTAACGCCAGCAGTTAAGTATATTGTGTTAATCAATATTGGAGTATCTTTTTTGTGTTTGTTGTTCCAATTGATTTTTGGATATGAGCTGCAGTTCTATATCAGTGCTTACCCTACTTATTCCGAAAACTTCCACTTTTATCAGTTGTTCACATTTCTATTTGTGCATTCTACAAATCCAACTCATATTGTTTTTAATGTTCTCTATCTATTAATATTCGCACCTTTTTTTGAGCGAAAATTAGGTTTTCGGAAATTTATAATTGCCTACTTTGTGTGTGCATGGATTGGATTTATTTTTATCAATTACTCTTATTATCAAGATAAAGAAATCGTTGAAAAACGAATTATCGCCACTGGTATCAATCCTAAAACAATTCGGTTGAATGATAGAAATGAAGTAGATAATGCTTTTTTTGCTACCTTAAATGAAAAACAAAAAATTGCGGTTGAAGAATACAATTACGTGACTTCAAAAACAAATGGGGCATCAGGTGCATTATTTGGATTCGTCGTATTCTACTTGGTCTTGAATATTTTCAATTTTAAAAAAATAGTATACACACTTTTAGGTATTGAACTCATATATAGCAACATTGACTCCTTTTTAGAACCTAGCAGTTTGATGAATGGATCTTGTTTAGCTCATTTTGGTGGTATGTTAGGTGGATTATTGTTTGTTGGTTACTATTGGTGCTATTATAAGAGAAGAACAAAACCAATCTTAGAATAATAATTCAATCTCCGTTGATTTTAGTGCTTTTTCCACAACTGCAATTATATTTTCAGTGAATTTTGAAAGTTTCAAGACAACTGAGGTCAATCGTTTGGTGACTTGTTTCATTTTATGCTATTTTGTAAATAAAATAGAAAATGACGATTTCACGCTTAAAATTCATTCCTAAAATAAACCTTTATGAACTAAATATTCAGGTAAACGATTTAAAGCCTATTCAGCGGTTTATTAACGGAATAGGACTGGATAAAAACAACTGATTTTATTTTATCTTTACATTTAATTCAACATTTAATGAAATTTAACGAAGATACTCGAGTAAAAATTCCAACAATTCTTCATCTTATGAAGTTGGGTTATACATATCTTTCCTTAAAAGGACAAAATTGGGATGAAACCACAAATATTTTTACCGAAATATTTCGAGAAAACATCCTTAGATTAAATCCGGATATGAATAAAAACGACGTATCTCGCGTATTGGATGAAGTTTCTCTTTGTTTGGAAAATGAGGATTTAGGGAAGGTATTTTACGAAAAACTGACCGATAAATCGAGTACACGTTTGATTGATTTTGACAACTTCAATAACAATTCTTTTCACGTTGTAACTGAATTAACTTGTAA
>JBIIHD010000142.1:0-4657 GCA_044236095.1 Crocinitomicaceae bacterium
AAGGATATCCTTGAGATAATTGAGAAAAAGAAGAACTAGGCATATTTCGAAAATTTTGGAAACTATCATCGATACGATTTTTCAGTAGGGTTAACCATGGATGTTGCTGAAAATGAACTTAAACATGAAATTGCCATTTTCCCTAATCCATCAAATGGAATCACAACAATTGAAGTGAGTGGCGTTGTGAACAATGATGCAACCGTTGAAATAATTGATATAACCGGAAGATTGATCTACTCTGAGAAGATGAATGCATCTGCAAATTTTGCAGAATCGTTCGTTGATGTCTCAAGCTATAAATCAGGTACGTATTTAGTAAAAGTTAAAACCAACGAACGCGTTTATACAAAATCACTCGTGAAGCAGTAAATTAAGTTTGGATTACCCCAACATTATACGCTTTCTCCGCTTTTTTGTGGTTCGCCATTTCAATTCCCATTGAGATTACTTTTCGTGTTTCAATTGGGTCAATGATCGCATCAATCCATAAGCGACTTGCGGCGTAATAAGGAGAAATTTGCTTGTCGTAACGATTTTTAATAGAGTCAAATAGTTCTTTTTCGCGCTCTGGTGTTATTTCTTCACCTTTCGCTTTTAAAGTGGCTACTTCAATTTGCAACAAAACTTTTGCTGCTGCCGCACCACCCATTACGGCAATTTCAGCAGTGGGCCATCCAACGATTAGACGTGGATCGTACGCTTTTCCACACATTGCATAATTACCAGCACCGTAGGAGTTTCCGATTACGATGGTAAACTTAGGTACAACTGAATTCGCTTGTGCATTTACCATTTTTGCTCCGTCCTTGATAATTCCACCGTGTTCACTTTTTGAACCCACCATAAATCCAGTAACGTCTTGTAAGAAAACCAAAGGAATATTCTTTTGATTGCAATTCATGATAAAACGTGCTGCCTTATCCGCTGAATCAGAATAAATTACTCCTCCAAATTGCATTTCTCCTTTGGCGTTTTTGACAACCTCTCGCTGATTTGCTACAATGCCAACACTCCAGCCATCTACGCGTGCATAGGCACAAAAAATTGATTTTCCATACGCCGGTTTGTATTCTGTGAAATCTGAATCGTCAACCAAGCAACGAATAAGTTCCTTCATATCGTAAGACTTATTTCGATCTGCTGGAAGAATTCCATACATATTTTTGGGATCTACTTTAGGCGCAACAGGTTCTTTTCGATCAAAACCAGCCTTTTCGTAATGTCCCATTTTGTCCATCAAATCACGAATGGTTTTCAAACATTCTTGGTCATTTTCCACGTTGTAATCACAAACACCAGAAATTTCTGTATGAGTTGTAGCACCGCCTAAAGTTTCGTTATCAATGTCTTCACCAATTGCGGCTTTCACCAAATAGGAACCAGCCAAGAATATTGTTCCTGTTTTATTTACAATCAACGACTCATCAGACATGATAGGCAAATAGGCACCACCGGCAACACAGCTTCCCATTACAGCGGCAATTTGCACAATACCCAATGAACTCATCACGGCATTATTTCTAAAAATACGCCCGAAATGCTCTTTATCTGGGAAAATTTCATCCTGCATCGGAAGGTAAACTCCGGCAGAATCTACTAAATAAATAATCGGTAATTTATTTTCAATAGCAATTTCTTGAGCACGTAAGTTCTTTTTTCCAGTTATCGGAAACCATGCCCCTGCCTTAACTGTAGCATCATTAGCCACTACAACACACTGTTTTCCAGAAACATAACCAATAACAATTACCACTCCACCAGCCGGACAACCGCCGTGTTCTTCGTACATGCCATATCCTGCTACAGCTCCAATTTCAATGTGATCTGTATTTGGATCGAGAAGTAAATCAATTCTTTCACGAGCTGTTAATTTTCCTTGCTCGTGCAATTTATCAATGCGTTTTTTTCCACCACCCAAGGCAATTTTAGCAAGTTCGCGTTCCAATGCGCTAATTTTTAAACGCATTTGGTCTTCGTTAAAATTAAACTCCAGTTCGCGTTGTGATATGGCCATTTCTAAAAATTTGAGAGCAAATATACGAAAAGCTTAGGTTAGATTTTGCGAACTTTTCTCAATCAAAGAAAACTCTTCCAAAGTACTTTCAACATAGGATTGATTTTTATTAATCATATCTTGGATTAGTATTTTTTCCGGGTATTGATGTGCTTTAATTGTTAACATGAATACTTTATTACCAAGCACTTGTAATTCGTCAAATGAATCGTCCGAATTAATTTTATAAAATCGCTTGTTGTTTGAAAGTTTTCGAAAAATCGGAAAATTCATTGTACGTTTTATCTTTGATAGTCAAAATTAAGTATATTTGATTGATTACAATTTTATGAAGAATTACATACTTATATCGTTTCTTATTTTTGCATTAAACATTTCCTTTTCTCAAAAGAAAATCGGGATTTATTACGCTAGCTTAAGGCTAGAGGAACCTTTGATGAACGATGTTTACCTTGCTAACTCAGGAAATTCTGTTTCCAATCGTTATGTAAAAAGTGCTTTGTTTCCCCAATATTTGATTGATTCTTTAAAAACTGAAATTTTACATTTTGCATCCAAAATAACAAAAGCCAAAGTAGAGTATATTTATCTCAAAGGTTTTACAAATGATACGGTTTACACTGGTTCAGGTGGAGAAATAGAAGGTTTTCCAAGAAACTCAAAAAGAAATGCCATTATGACAAATTTTGACGAGTTTTTAGATATTCGTTTCACATTACTTTCAAGAGGAGGTGAGGAAAATATTGGAATTCAAGGGATTGAGACACGATACAAGCCAAGTCTTATTGTGAACATTTCTCGAATCGATAAAACGGGGAAGCGAATCAGTAAGCAAAAGTTAAATTTTAAGTCCTTCCAGTGGAAAGGAAATACTCGGAAAACGGTTTATGTTAAGCCCGTATTAGAACGAAGAAAAAATGTTTTACATCCAGAAGATCTCTATATTTTGATGCGAAAGGGAATTGAAATGAGTGAGGAAAAAATTTTAACGAATGAGTAAAAAATTATACATTAAAGTTGGAAGTGATAAGTCGAATGACTTGGTTGTTAAAGACGTAGATCCTTTTCATTTAGAATTGTTTCGAGATAATCTTGGAAACGTTTTCATTTCAGATTTAAAAACTAAAACAGGAACAAGGGTAAATAGTAGAAGATTAGATGATTATACTCAACTTCAAGAAAATGATCGGGTATATTTAGCGGAGAACATTCTGTTTGATTGGCAAAAAGCCATACAACATTTCGACCCTGAGCGATCAAAACCGACCACCAAAAAAGCTAAAACTAAACCTGAAAATAAGAAGAAAAAATCCGTTACTCGAGATTACATTGAATTAGTACTTATCTACGGTTCAATCGGTTTAATGATCTGGTTAATTAGTCTGTGGCTTTAAATCGGACCTTTTCACTGCATATTTCCCTTCCTTTGGATTGTAGAAAAAATGTAATTCTTCCTCATTGAGCTTTTCAAGAATTGGAGCGTCTAATTCATAATTTTGTTCTTTATCAGCAGTTAATATATTAGCTTTCATGACTCTAATATCTTTGGGTAATCCAACTGTTTTTGTCTCATACACAAGGTGAACTGCATTAGCATTCGGTGTTCCAAAACCATCAAAGATTTTCCATGCAAAAACAAGCCTCGGTTTTTTATTTTGAACTGTGTAAATATGCTTGAAACAACTGTTACGAATCCTGAAGGAAACAACCACATCAGAATAGGCTTCGCTCATCACTTTTTCAAAAGAAACTTCTAACGGAGCGATTGGTGTGGATGGAATCTCCATTGGACCTGACATTGAGCCTGTTGCTCCGTCATAGTAAAAAATATAATTGTAAGGTCCCATATATCCAATTTCTGCCGCTTTTCCTGGATTTTTGGACTGTAAGGATTTTTCAACGGCAAAATTATACCTATTTACTGCCACTATGGCGTCTTCTTGATTATCACCATCCAATTGACCTTTGTGGATCGTAAGTTTATATTTTTCAGTTGGTAATATTTCTAATTTAGACTCAACAAAACGCTGAGCTATAGCTTCTACTTTCTCAATTTTGGTTGTACTTGAAGATGTAACTACTTCCTCTTCATGCTCTTCACAAGAAACAAAAACGGAAGAAGCAAATGTAAAACTTAATAAAAATATTGGCCATCTATTCATGCTGCTAAGGTAGTTAAATTTTGTTTTTGTTAAATTTTAAGTATGTTTCAATGATTAATTGCAATTTCTATTGTAACTTCAAATTCCTAAACGAAGAATTATGCACAAACGTTCATTTTTTTTGATTCCTTTCCTATTATTTATTGCACAATCAATTTATTCACAAGCACTTCTTTCTTCGAATACCAAAACTGATTTAAAAGAGATCATTACTCTGATTCAAAATAAGCTTCCTATTCCGGAAAAATTTCCTACGCTTAAAATTCGGAATACACAAAATTATCCAGAAACCTTTGTTTCATTTGTTGGAAAATCAACAAAGTCTGAATTTGAATCATTGAAAAGTAAAGGTTATTGGGTGAGTGGTTTTATTGCTCAGAGCAATTCTCATGAATTAAATACTAAGGGGATTTTTGCTTTGCGTTTGTCCGAAAATCAATTATCTGATTTGAACAAGGAGGCATTTTCATCAATTTAC
>JBIIHD010000143.1:0-4587 GCA_044236095.1 Crocinitomicaceae bacterium
AAATAATTGTTCCAGATGAAGAAATTTCTGATTTTAAGGAAGCAATCGTTTTTGCATACCTCGGTGCGTTATTCATTTTAAATCAGCCAAATTGTGTTTCATCTGTAACGGGGTCTAGAAAAAATGTGATTGGTGGCTCACTACACAAAGCTTTTTAAATTATTACCAGGTATTTTTGATTCATCGAGTAACAAAAAATGAGTATCTTCGTCTCAAACTAAAATATATATCATGAAATTATCTTATAAAACAGCATTTTTTTACTTGTTTCTTTTAGGAATAACTAATTTGTCTATTGCACAAAATGTGGATGAAATTATTAATGCTTACTATGAAACAATTGGTGGAAAAAATTGGAATGCTGTGAATGGTATGCGCATGACTGCAAATGTGGATCAAGGAGGTATGTCTATTCCACTTGAAATCGTAGGAATGAAAGATGGCCGTTCATTTACGAAAGTAACTTTCATGGGGAATACTATGACCATGGCTGCATTCGATGGTAAAAAAAGTTGGATAACAAATTACATGACAATGCAACCTGAAGAAAGTCCAGCTGAGGATTCAGAAAATGCTATTAGATCTTCCAAAGAATTTCCTAATGCATTAGTAAGCTATAAAAATCTTGGTTACACTGCCACTTTACTAGGTAGTGAAAAGGTGGAAGGGACAGATTGCCACAAGATTAAGTTAGAAAAGAAATCAATGCTAGTTGAAGGTAAAGAAATGCCAAATGTAGAGTACTACTATTTAGATAAAGAAAATAACGTTCCTGTACTCGTTGAAACAGAAATTAGTTCAGGTGAGATGAAAGGACAGATTTCTCAAACAAAATTCAGTGATTATCAAGAAGTGAATGGAGTTTATTTCCCTTTTTCAACTACACAAGGTCTTAAAGATGGTCAATCGCAAACAATTCAATTTGAGAAGATTGAAGTAAATCCAACTGTGGACGATAGCATGTTCGCTTTCCCAAAAAAATAATTTTATGAGAAGATTTTCATTAGGCATTCTCTTTTTGAGTCTGTCATTGTCCTCTTGGGCACAAGAATCTGCATTGAATGCAGGAGAATTTTTTGGTGATCTAAAGGCACGTCATATTGGCCCAGCCCTCATGAGTGGACGTGTATCCGATATTGATTTACATCCAAAAAACAGCAATGTTATTTTGATTGGGACTGCAGGAGGAGGAGTTTGGAAGTCCCAAGATGGAGGAGTGCGTTTCAATTCTATTTTTGATAACTATTGTCAATCCATTGGTACTGTCGCAATTGATCCTAATGATCCTGATAACACATATTGGGTTGGAACGGGAGAAACGTGGACAAGAAATAGTGTTTCTTATGGTGATGGTATTTATAAAACAACGGATGGGGGAAAAAACTGGACAAAATTAGGATTGGAGAAAACAGATCGTATTGCATCCATTCAGATTCATCCGTCAAATCCCAATGTTATTTATGTGGCAGCTCTTGGGGCATTGTGGGGAAATAGCGACGATCGTGGAGTATATAAAACAGAGGATGGCGGAAAAACTTGGAACAAGATTTTATTTGTAAACAATACAACAGGATGTTCAGAATTGGTAATGGATCCATCAAATCCAGACATTCTTTACGCAGCTTTTTGGGAATTCAGAAGAACTGCTTATTCTTTTAGTTCAGGTGGAACTAATAGCGCACTTTACAAAAGTACAGATGGCGGAAAAACATGGAATAAATTACAAAATGGATTTCCAAAAGGAAAATTGGGACGTATTGCTGTGACGATTGCACCATCAAATCCATCTATCGTTTATGCCGTTTTAGAGGCGGAGAAAAAAGAAGAGAAGGGTCTTTACCGATCAGATGATGGTGGACTAAATTGGAAATTCCTAAATGGTGATTTTGGATTAACGGTTCGCCCATTTTATTTCTCTAAAATTACTGTTGACCCTAAAAATACTGACATTATAGTAAAAGCTGGCCTATTTGGTTCTATAAGTCGAGACGGAGGAAAGACATTTAAAAGTTTGGGATCTATGCATCCTGATATACATGATATTGCTTTCGATTTTGCCAATTCAAGTAAAATGTTTGTTGCAACAGATGGAGGGTTGTATCGCTCACTCGACGGAGGTTCAAGCCTTGAAATGATCGAGAATTTACCGCTAAGTCAATTTTACCATGTGAGTGTAGATAGTCGTGAAC
This sequence comes from Crocinitomicaceae bacterium, assembly GCA_044236095.1. Taxonomy (GTDB): domain Bacteria; phylum Bacteroidota; class Bacteroidia; order Flavobacteriales_D; family Crocinitomicaceae; genus UBA952. The sequence continues at coordinate 2,190 of JBIIHD010000143.1, forward strand.
CATTCTATGTGTATGGTGGATTGCAAGATAACAATTCTTGGTTTGGGCCATCAGCTAGCCCTGGAGGTGTAGAATCTCGCGATTGGGAATTGGTAGGACAGGGAGATGGATTTCGCGTTTATCCGCATCCAACCGAGCCGCACATCGTTTATTCTGAAATGCAAGGCGCTGAAAACATCTGGCGTTTTGATGTTAAAAAACAACAGTTAAAAGTAATTAAACCCTATCCCGTTGAAGGTGATCCAAAATTAAGATTTAACTGGAATGCACCGATTACTACTAGCAAGCATAATCCAGACAGATTATATGTAGGCAGTCAGTTTTTGCATATTTCAAATGATCGTGGCGACAGTTGGAAAAAAATATCTGCTGATTTAACAACCAATGATAAAACAAAACAAAATCAAGAAGCGTCGGGTGGGCTTTCAGCTGATAATTCTGGTGCAGAGAATCATTGTACTATTTTTACCATTGCCGAATCTCCTATTACCGATCAGGTTGTGTGGGTTGGAACGGATGATGGCAATGTTCAGCTTACTAAAGATGGTGGTAAAACATGGACAAATTTGACGAAAAACTTTCCCGGATTACCATTGAATACATGGTGTTATCACATCGAGGCAAGTGTTCATGGAAAAGAAATCGCTTACGCAGTTTTTGAAGGACATACAACCAATGATTATAAACCTTATGTTTATAAAACTTCGGATTTTGGACAAACGTGGATTTCCATTACTGCCTCTGATATCACCTCTTTTGTTCGTAATATACAGGAAGATTACAAGAATCCAAATTTACTTTTTATTGGTGCTGAAAATGGATTGTATGTTACTTTGAATGGCGGTAAGAATTGGTCGCCATTTACCAATAATTTCCCCAAAGTGGCGGTTCATTATTTGGAATTGCACCCTGAAAAAAATGCATTGGTTGCTGCAACTCACGGACGAGGAATTATCATTATCGACGATATCACTCCATTGCGAAATATCAATGATGGATTGATGAAAACTAATCTTACTTTTTTTGACACAAAACCTTTTACGATTAGTGAGAAAAGTAATTTTGGCGGAACAGCACTTTCCAATCAGTTTGTGGGAGATAATCCAAGTTCTGCTGCACAAATATCTTATTTCTTACCAAAGCGTCATACGTTTGGAAAAATGACCGCAGAAATTGTGGATATGACTGGAAATTTAGTTACGAAATTGGAAGCAGGTAAACAAAAAGGAATCAATACTATTTCATGGGGATTCAATGGTTTGGCACCAAAAGTTGCTAAAGGAAAAGGATTATCTTTTGCAGGTGCACCAACAGTCAAGGCAGGTAAATACAAAGTGAAAATAACGAAAGGAAACGAAGTTTTCGAGCAAGAAATTGACGTTCAATATGACCCTACGTCTAACTTCACCTTGGCTGAAAGAACTGAGCAACAAAAGGTAACGAAAGAACTTTTTGACATGATTCAGGATTTGGCTTATTTTGTTTATCAAGTTGATCAATGGGACGAAAAAGTAGAAGAATTTCAAAAGAAAAACAGTGCACCAAACAAAACTGTAACAAAACTGGGTGAAGAATTAGATGCTTTACGCAATAAAATGGTCGTAACTACAGGTGATAATTACGTAGGAGCGGCAGAACCACAATTGAAAGAAAAATTGAACGATATTTACGGAACTATTGCTTCTTATTATGGAGCTCCATCATCCACTCAATTAGAAAACATCGCTACTTTGAAAAAAGATTTCGATACTGCGAAAGCTACTTATGATAAAATGAAGAATGGGTCACTCAAAGCATTTGATAAAGAACTAACGAAAAACAAAACTGTACAAGTTCCTGTAATTGTATCCTTTGAAGAATTTCTGAAGATGGAGAAGTAAAAATTAAAAGGTGAGATATCAATGAGTATTTATCGAATTTAACATGATTAGTCATAAATTTTTGATGGATTAAAAATATTTTTAATCCAAATTAAGTTAAAATCGGATAAAGAAAATACCATCATATCGTATTTTAAAAGGATGTATACTTCATATTTATTTTATATCTTCGTGATTAAATAAATTAATGATTATGAAGAAATTGATTGTGATATTTTCCCTTATTATTTCAAATTTATCACTCGCCCAACAATATCCTTGGACAGGAAAATGCGACCAGGCACAATCCGTGGCTGAAATGAACGAATGCATGACAAAATCATGAGATGAAGCAAAAGTCTATTTTGATAATGCCTATAACACGCTTTTCAAGAAAGTACAAACCGAACTTAAAAAAGCAATAAATGGAACTGTTCAATTTGGTGTATTATCGAAATATAAAACTTATTTACCACGTTTGAAAAAGAGTCTAGATGAAAATGCACTTTGCATGTCTGAACTAGAAGTGGCTGGCAGTA
>JBIIHD010000144.1:0-4553 GCA_044236095.1 Crocinitomicaceae bacterium
ATTATTTAGAGAAGGTATAACATTGAACGAAGGCTTGAATTATAATCACTTTCCACAGGATTAATTTAAAGTTAAACTTATTTTAGGGCGATACATGTTTCCCTCCTGGAGGAGGGACTAAAGGAGGTGATTATTTTACAAAAATTATAAATGGAATAAGTATGTTGAACCTAACTTCTTCCTTTTTCTTGTCTTATGCAAAAAATAGCAAAATCAATTCTTGCTTTAACCATTCCAATATTTTGTAGCACTTCCCCTTCATAGTACCTTATAAAAACATACCCTAAACTTTCTAATTTTTTTTGACGATAAAAATCATATTCCGCTTTATTGAAATGTGACGAGCCATCAATTTCTATAATTAATCCTAGTTCAGGTGCAAAAAAATCAACGATAAAATTGTCAATAGGCCTTTGTCTTAAAAATCGTTCGCCTGTTTGTTTTCTTGAAAGCACAGATTTCCAAAGGTGTTTTTCAGCTTTCGAAACCGTTTCTGTTCGTAATTTTCTCGCAAATTCTTTAAGCTTTTTGTTGTAATGATTGTTCGAATACATTACATTAAGTTACGGAATTTTATTATGATTTACAAGAAATTAGGTCACCCTCCTCAATCTTTCCTTCTTCCTTTATCGGCAGACAAGCGAGAGAGGAGGCAACTTTTGTTTCCCCCTTTGAAGGGGGATAAAGGGGGATGAAGTAAAAAAAGTTGTTGCAAACCAAAACCGGTCACCCTCCTCAATCCTCCCTCAAGGGAGGAAGTTGGATTTGTTTCCCTTGTCTTGTCCTAGAATAGGTTTACACAAAACATGAAAAAAAATGATAAAAAGTAAACCAATTTTAGGACTACGGTCAAATAAAACCAATGTGATATTTTTTAGCGATGAAGAAAAAATAGCCATCATAGAAGAATATCTTTCTTCGGGAAAGTCAAAAAAAGAAATTTGGCAAAGACATACAGGTAGAGATCAAGAACATGGTGCGATATTAAAATGGATGCGTACTTTTGGTTATAGTCAAGAAACCACATCGGTTTTTAGAAACAACTATCAAATGAAAAAGACTAACCAAGAAGCTCCATTAGATGCATTTGAAACGGCTCAACTCAAAAAACGTATCGAAGAGCTAGAATCAAAGCTAAAAGAAGCTGAAATGAAAGCAATAGCTTTTTCAACCATGATTGATCTGGCAGAGGATGAATTTAAATTGAAAATCAGAAAAAAGTTCAATACCAAACCATTCAAAAAATGAAAATGGATTATTCGCACGTAGGCTTGGCCAGGTTATGTGCATGGTTTGGTGTAACAAGACAGGCCTACTATCAGGATCTTTGGTCAGCATCAGATTATGTAGTTGAACAAGAACTCATTATCCAAGAAGTTTTAGAGATAAGGAAAAATCACCGTTTTATGGGGGTAAGAAAATTATATGAAAAACTACAACCATTCATGCTTGAGCATCAAATTAAAATGGGTAGAGATGCTTTGTTTGATCTTCTTAGTTATCACGGATTATTGATTAGAAGAAGAAAAAGAAGAGTTGTGACAACACATTCTTTCCATTGGCTTAGAAAGTATCCAAACCTAATCAGAGAATTTATTCCAACCGCTCCGAATCAACTCTGGGTAAGCGATATAACTTATTGGAAAATCAATAATAAAGATGTGTATATAAATCTGATAACCGATGCTTACTCTCGTTATATTGTGGGATATCATGGTGCTCCAACATTAGAAGCAGTTGAAAGTATAAAAGCACTTAAAATGGCTTTAAATACGATAAAAGACACAAGTAATGGAGCTCTTATTCACCACAGCGACCGAGGAGTACAATATTGTAGCAGCGACTATGTAAAGCTATTACAGGATAATCAAATTGCAATCAGCATGACTGAGAATGGAGATCCACTTGAAAATGCCATTGCCGAAAGAATCAACGGAATTATTAAAAACGAATACCTGATTGATTATTCACTTGATACGATTGAAAGTGCTCAGCAACTTCTTAACAAAGCTGTTGAACTTTATAATTACGATAGACCTCACATGAGTATTGGAAACTTAACTCCTGCTCATTATTCTAAAACAACCATTAAAACAGAAAGATTATGGAAAAATTATTATCGAAAAAACAATAGATTTGTAAACGAATATCAGGACTTAGATATTCATGTAAACTCATTACAGGATTAAATAATTTATCTGTAAACTTATTTTAGGACGATACACCTCCTGGAGGAGGGAAAAAGGGGGATGAAGCAAAAAAAGTTGTTACAATCCAAAACCGGTTACCCTCCTCAATCCTCCCTCAAGGGAGGAAGTTGTATTTGTTTCCCTCCTGGAGGAGGGATAAAGGGGGATAAAGTAAAAAAAGTTGTTGCAAACCAAAACCGGTCACCCTCCTCAATCCTCCCTCAAGGGAGGAAGTTGGATCTGTTTCCTTCCTGGAGTAGGGACAAAGGGAGGTGATTATTTCCCGCTTTTAATTCGATTATCATTTCTACGTAGCATTTGGCAATTTTCTGCTGAAGTTTTTCCGCCTTCGTGCAATGGTGTGATGTGGTCTGCTTTCATTTCGTGGATTTCAAAAGTTTTTTGACATTTCACACAAACCCCTTTTTGTCGTTTGTAGGCTTCTCGTTTTTGATTATCACTAAAAGCTCAACAATATGTTATTTTTTTATCCTTCTATATTTTCTTTATTTTAATTACTAATCAATAATGAAATTAAACTAATTTTCTCAAACGTGGTGAGTTTTTAAACGGTAAAGAAATGAAATTTGGTTATAATCCCATAGGGTCGGATTTATTTATCGACCGATATGAATATAAAGGGGGAAATCCGACCCTATGGGATATTGAAATTCGTAAACTGGTTTCTCTATTTGGAACCTGAAAATAATCCAAATTCAATCAACTACTCACATTCGACTCTTTTCCAAAACGATAGTTTGAAAGGAAAACGGAAGATGCTGCAAAAGCAGTCATGACGAGAAAACTGACTGCGAGCATTCCAATATCTAAGGTTCCTGCAATTAGATCTTTGGATGCCAAAACAATGTTTATTACAGGAATACAAGCTGTCGCATAGGTTAGCTCAAAAGTAGGAATGAAACTCACCAACATCGCTGGTAAAATCATGACCAAATTCAATGGTGTTATGATGCTTTGCGCTTCCTTGAACGATTTGGCGTAAATAGCCAAAGGAATTAAAACTCCTGCAAAAAATACAGTTAAAGGAATTAATAAAAGAAAAAGAATTAGGATAAATTTAACCGTTAAAATAGATTGAATCACATTCGTAATTTCAGGGACATTAATGGTATCGGAATAGTTGATCGCTACGTACAAACCGAGTAGTGAAAATGTGGATGCCAATAATCCTGATAAAATTACTACTCCCATTTTACCAAAGAGAATTTTCCAACGAGCTACTGGTACAACAAGCATGGTTTCAATCGTTCCGCGTTCTTTTTCTCCAGTGAATAGATCAATGGCAGGGTACATGCATCCCATAAACCCGAAGGCAATGAAAATGTAGGGTAAAAACCCACCCGCCAATTTTCCGATCATTTCTTTGTCTGAAGCTACGTTTTGATACACAGCAACGAGCGGTTTAATTTGCGTTGGATTGATTTTTAACTCTGCCAAGCGTTGTTGCTCAAGTTTGGATTCTAAGAACTTCATGTATGCCTCAGCGCGCTGTTGCATACCCATTTCTGAACCATCAAAATACCATACTAGTGATGCCGGAATTTTAGTAGTTAGTTTTTCTTCAATATTCGGATCAGCAAGAATTCCCAAATCCAAACTGTCTTTTTTCAAATCTGCATTCAACGATTCGCTATTGGAATAAAATCGGATTTTCTTCTTTCCCAAAGCAACAGGAACTGAATTAATTTCTTTGGCAATAAACGAATCTTTTGTTCCTACAATTCCAATTCTGAGTTCTTTGGCTGCTGCTTCCTTTTCAACGTTTGACATGATGCCCACTGTAATATTCAAAATAACAGGGATTATCAAAACAGGAATTACAATCATCATCAAAAGCGTACGTCGATCACGTAATGTTTCTTTCAGTTCTTTTTTAAATATAGTAAAAATCATGGTGTTTGTTTTTAAGAGTTTCGTACAATTCGAATGAATTCAGCAGTCAGATTTTCTGCTTGCATGTTATTTCGGAAGTCATCCATTGTGCCTTGAAAAAGTAATTTTCCTTTGTTGATAATTGCCAAATCATCACACAATAAATCCACCTCACTCATAATGTGACTGGAAAAAATCACTGTTTTTCCTTGAATTTTACATTCTTTGATGAGCTCAATAATGTTTTCAGCGGTAATCACATCTAATCCACTTGTTGGCTCATCAAAAATTACCACTTCAGGATCGTGTATCATGGTTCGACAAATCGAAACTTTTTGCTTCATTCCTGTGCTCAATTTGGCAATTCGCTTATTTTGAAAATCATGCATATCCAGGAGGTCATACAATTTTTGTTTTCGGATAGCTAAATCGTTTTTTGATACTTCGTAAAGATCTGCAAAATAGGTAATT
>JBIIHD010000145.1:0-4547 GCA_044236095.1 Crocinitomicaceae bacterium
TAGAACAAACAATGTTTTGTGCAATTAGCCCAATAATGAGAGAAGATTATGCAGTCAAGTCAGCTTCACTTTTAGCTGAAAATGGTAAATTAGTTGGTGTTTTATTTAATAGGAAATTTGAAGGTGGACCACCCTTTGGAGGCAATCAAAAAGAATATGTTCAACTTTTTTCACGTTATTTTCGAGAAATACTAATTGAACCATGCTATAATTCAATTAAACCACGAATGGGTTCAGAGGTTTTCATAAAGTTGATAAAATGATTCATGAAACAAACAGATCATGGAATTTTATTACATCGTATTTCATTCAGTGAAACAAGTTTAATTACGACTTTTTTTACCAGAAAATCAGGAATACAACAATTTATTTATCAAGGTGGTAAAAAAAAATCCGGGAATTTGTTTGCCCTTGGAATGTATGAAATTACATTTTACAAAAGACCAGATTCCGAACTTGGTAAAATAAATCAAGTCGAATTACTAATAAACATTCAAGAAATAATTATTAGCCCGATTAAAACAGTTATTTCTTTCTTTATTGCCGATGTTCTTTATCAAAGCATTAAAACAGAAGAAGGAGATATTCAGCTTTTTAATTTTTTAGAAAATGAGATACAAAAACTTTCTAATGAAAAAGAGATACAACTTTTTCCTGCATTGTTTTTAATTCGATTTATTGAGCATCTTGGTATCTCCCCAATTATTCATTCTACCGATAATTCCTATTTTGATATGAAACAAGGCGAATTTACAAGCAATCCTAAAAACCTTGACAATTGTATAAAGTCGGAGGCCTCGAATACCCTGCGAAATTATTTATTTGATAGTGAAACCGATTGGATAGAATTTAATAAGTATAGAAAAGAAATTGTTTCAATTTTAATCACCTATATTTCAATACATATTCCCAATTTTAACGGGAAACGATCACTTCAATCAATGCAAGAAATTTTATCCTAAAAAGAATTTAAATAATAGCTTAGGTTTAACGAAGATAAAAAATCGTCTTCAAGATTACTAAAAATAAGGTGTAATTTTACCACATTAAAATTAGTGTCAAAAGTGAGATTTAAACTTTATCCTATATATTTATTTGGCATTTTCTTAATCTTCGCAGCTGAAGGTTGTGTTGAGGAAAACCCAATAAAGAAACCCCAGGATAAATCGGAAACAGTATATAGCCAATACTTGAAAATTCAAGAGGAAAAGTCTGGTGTTTTAATTCAACTAATTCACCCCGACCGGAAAAATAAAACTTATAATTATTTTATTAGGAGAGACAAAAATTCTAAAACACCTGATGGATACATAGCAATTGATAAAGAAAACATGAATTTCGTTGTGTTTTCTACCACCCATATTGGCATGTTAGACAAGTTGAATCAATTGGATAAAATAAAAGGAACATGTTCAAAAAATTTAATTTTCAATGAGCAAATCTGTCAGAGAATAGTAGAAAAAAAAGTAGTAGATTTTGGAGACGAAACGTCTCCATCAATAGAGAAATTGATTTCTATCAAACCTAAAGCTATAATTTATAGTGGGTTTTCGGCTGAGTTTTCTAAATCCAACGAATTACATAAATTAGGAGTTTTAACTATTCCAAACTTTGACTGGAAGGAATCTCACCCACTGGGAAAAGCTGAATGGATTTTATTTTTTGGTTATCTCACCGGAACCGAAAATTTAGCTAAGTCGCACTTGGAAAAAGTAAAAAAAGAATATTTAGAAATACAGAAAATTGCATCTAAAACCGAATTTTCTCCAAGCGTAATCATGGGAAGTAAAATTGGCGATTTTTGGTATGGACCTGCCGGAGAAAGCTATGGATCAAAATTATTAAAAGATGCAAACTCAAACTATATTTACTCAAAAACACCCGGTAAAGGAAGTGTTGAATACAGCTTAGAAAAGGTGTATTCAGATGCACAAAATGCAGAGTTTTGGATTAATCCGGGATTCCCGAAATATGAATTGCTTAAAATGAACAATTCAAAAGCAGAATATTTTAAAGCTTTTGAAAATAAAAAAGTTTTCTGTTACACGAATAATCCAAATAAATATTGGGAAATGAGCGGTGTTCAACCTAACTGGATATTATCAGATTTAATCCAAATTTTTCATCCTGAACTGAAAATCGATAAACCTCTGTATTTTTACAAAGCCCTTGAATAAAATTTTAACATATCGAACAAAATTAATTTTCCTATTCTTTTTGCTACCGGTGTGCATGTGTTTAAACTTGTTCTCGGGACAAATTGATATTTATTTTTCAGAAATTCAGGATGCCATTATTAATTTCAATAGCTCCAATGTATCCCACGTTATTTTTTTCGAATTCAGGATTCCTCGAATGCTCATGGCCATTCTTGCCGGAAGTTCGCTCGCTGTTAGTGGTATGTTTATGCAAACCTTGTTTAATAACCCATTAGCAGGACCATACGTATTAGGAATTAATTCAGGATCTGCCCTATTTGTAGCATTAACTTTGCTTACGGGAATACCCTTTTTCAATTCTGATTTAGGATTGATTTCTTCTGCCATGTTGGGTGCCATTTTTTTCGGTATTTTAATCCTTGTTTTTTCCATCTTCGTGCGGAGCCAAATATCTTTGTTATTGATTGGATTAATGATTTCCAGTTTTGTTGGGGCACTTATTTCAACGCTTGAATCCATGAGTAGTGCTGAAGAACTGAAGCAATTTACCTTTTGGTCTTTTGGCAGTCTCCAACAAGCCAGTTTGAATCAAATTCCGTTTATTGCCGCCTTTGTATTTATTGCTTTCATACTTTCTATTTTTGTTTTAAAACCTTTGAACGCTATGGTTTTAGGCGAAAATTCAGCAAAAAATTTAGGCGTTCAAATTCAGTATTTACGATTTTCAATTATTGGAATCACGGCAATTTTAACAGGAACTATTACTGCGTTTTGTGGCCCAATTGCTTTTGTTGGATTGGCAATTCCTAATATTTCACGACTCTTATTTAGAACTCAAAACCATCGAATTTTACTATCTAGTAATGTATTAATTGGAGCCATTTTTATGGTTAACTGTGACAGTATTATTCAGCTTCTCGAACCATGGTTTGTTTTCCCAATTAACGCATTTACTTCCATTTTAGGGGCTCCTTTTGTGATATATTTAATTCTAAAAAAAATAGTTTGATACGACTTCAAGAAATAGAAATAGGTTATCAAAACAAATTACTTCAAGCAGATATTACTCTTGAACTTGGTGCTCTTTATGCATTGATTGGGTCAAATGGTTCGGGTAAGACAACTTTTCTTAAATCCATTTCAGGAACCATTCCTTTATTGAGCGGAACTGTTTACATAGGAGATGATAAACTAGAAAATTTATCCTTGAAGCAAAAAGCCCTCAAGCTAGCCTTTGTAGAAACTCGCTTTCCAGAGGTTAATTTCATGAGCGGTTATGAATTCGTATCGTTAGGCAGAACTCCTCACACCAATGCTTTCGGAATCATTAAAAATGAAGATGAAAAAATAATCCATAAGATTTTTGAGTTTCTGGAAATCTCTTTTCTTAAAAGTAAGTTTACCAGTCAGATGAGTGATGGTGAAAAACAAATGATACTTATTGCTAAAGCTTTGGTACAAGAAACCGACGTTATTCTTCTTGATGAGCCAATGGCATTCTTGGATTATGCCAATAAGAGATCAATCATCAATAAATTAATTCAAATTTCGAGAGAGATGAAAAAATGTATTGTTTTTTCATCGCATGACATAGAACTTTGTTTAGAATTCAAAACAACTATTTTACTTGTTTCAAAACTAACGCGTCAAATTACACTTGAAAAAAAAATTAATAAAGAATCAATCTTGGCAAAGTCATTTTAAACTAATGCTTTATGGTCAACTCCTTTGCTCTCTGGGCATAAAATCCTTTCTTTGCAACGATATCATTTCTTAAATTTTCTGCATCCTGAATTTGGGCGTTCGCAATATAAACTTGAACAAGATTCCATTGAGCTTCCTCGTAAAAATTAATAAACTTATTCTTTAATAAAGTTTCAAATGATGTTATTGAATTAGTGTTATCTTTTAATTCAAAATCACATAACCCTTTGTAAAACAAAGCATTTACATCATCAGGATAGTGTTTCAAAATGGTTTCAAAATTTTCAGTAGCCATTGCATACATTTTCTTATCAAAATACTTTATTGTTTCTGTTAAGAAACTAAAATAATCTAGTTTAACAAACTCATTTTCATTGAATTCACCATTTTTACTTGCAAAACTTGCAGGCAAACCGTTCGACATGTTTAGCGGATCATTTTGATTTTCTGGTTTGGTACGATACGCTCGATAGTCTAACATTTTATAATCCAAAATATAAACCTCCTTACCTATTTCTCCAATGGTCAATTCCTTCGAATTACTTACCATTTCCTGAATTGACAGTGGCTTCATAATCAGTTCTTCCGAAGAGGAATTCAATTTAATATTCAAATTTTGTTGGTCGTTCCCCATCTGTATATTTTCACTGTTTTTAATTAATTCATGATTTAGATTGACGGTTT
>JBIIHD010000146.1:0-4546 GCA_044236095.1 Crocinitomicaceae bacterium
ACCCATTAATTTTTTTCGGACATCGCTATTTTTCACTCCAATACCTGCTACTAATTCGCCATCAACCATTATCAATTGATCACCTGCAAGTATTCCAATTTTCTCTGACGGACCTCCCGGTATTGTGTTCACAAACATGACTGTGTCTTTCACAATTTGAAAACGCACACCAATTCCAACAAAGCTCCCATCAATCTGCGATTGAGCATCAGCTGCTTCCTCTTTTGAAATGTAAGTGGAATGAGGATCTAATTTTTCAAGCATGCTGATTATCGCATTTTCAGTTAATTTTTCAGCATCAACATCGTCAACATACATATTCTGAATACTGTTAATGACTTGCTCAAATTTTTCAGACGTACCCGTTTGATTAGGATAGTATTGTGAGAAAATAATAGTTGAGTTTAAACAAAATATTGAAAAGGCAAATAGTAAATAACGCATAAAAAAGAATAATTAGATTGAATTACAACGAATAACGAAGAATCCATTACAAATGTTGTTCCTAAAAGTAATTAAAACTAATGAATTAAAATTCTTTAAGAATAAGTTTATTTCGATGAATTTCGATAATTCCCTTGTTTTCAAGCTGTTTAAGTAATCTTGAAATGACAACTCTCGATGAATGTAAATCATCTGCAATTTGTTGATGAGTATGGTGGATTTCTAAGGTTCCTAGAAGTTTTGCTTGATCATTCAAGTATTTAATGATTCGTTCATCCAAACGCATGAATGCAATGGCATCAATTGTTTCTAAAAGTTCTGATAATCTACTATGGTAGGATTGAAGAATGAATTCGCGCCATCCTTTAAATCGATCCATCCAATCCTCCATTTTTTCAACCGGAAACATCAGAAGTAATGATGGTTCCATCGTGGTTGCTTTAATGTGACTATCAATTTTTCTCACACAACATTGCAAGGTCATAGCACATGTATCTCCGCCTTCGATGTAATAAAGCAATAGTTCATCACCAACTTCATTTTCTCGTGAGACTTTGATTGACCCTGAAATAACCAATGGAATCATTTTTAATTCATCACCAACATGCACAATGATTTCGTCTAAACCTGTTTCTCTAACCCTTGCAACCTCACTCATTTCTTGAATGAGTTCAGGCTCTAGTAAATATCCAACAGTATTATCAATTAGCTTTAGTTTGTCCGATGGATTTAGCATCTTGGTCGTAATGAATAAATAGATTAGCCCAAATAATTTTGGATAAAGCGAATAAATAAGGTCCTAATAGAATTGAAAAAAATACAACAAGACCTATTTGAGTCCAAACAGAAACGTTGTTAAAAAACCAATTACATGAAGCCCAAATAGTCACAAATAAAGCGACACCTAAGGCATAAGAAACATACATCGCACCATAATAAAAGCCGGGTTCTTTTGCATATTTGAGATGACAAACAGGACATTCTTCTCGAACGTCACCTACATTTCGGAGATCATATGGGGTTGAAACTAAAAATTGACCTTCATGGCATTGTGGGCACTTAAATTTGATGATGCTGTATAACTTGCTTCCTTTTTTCATGACTTAACGAAGGTAGAGTTTTGTTTAAAGACAGTTTGTAACTTGTGTTACTGTTTATTCCATTTTTTAGGAATACGTTTCGTTAGTTTTTTTCGGTATTTTTTTAAAACGGAATTTCGATCAGAAATACTTTCGCACCTCATGATATCTCTATAAACGACTTCATTATCTTTAAAAAAAGTAAATTCAAAAGTTACAGAAGATGCTTCACTGCGGTATAAATGAAATAAATTACCAAAACCAAGCGCTTCTTCAAACGTTATTTTTCGTTCAGATACCTTGAATCTTTTATCGTAACCACGGACACTAATAATCAAATAAGTATCAAATCCTTTTGACCTAACCAATGCTTTCAGTGAATCAGTACAAAGCAATCTCGAATCAGCCCCGGTTTTTAATAAATTCAGAGAAGGCGTTGCTTTTATTCCTTGAGCGGCCAATATTTCAGTAGTGTTAATTTCAATGGAAAATCGATCCTCGGCTTTATCAAATTGACCAATTATAACCGCATTTGTTACCCTGAAGTCATTTTGTGCTAATGATATAAGAATTGGGAAAATGAATAAAATCGTGGTGATAAACTTCATATAGTTATTAAAAAACTTCCTTAGCAATAGCTTTAACTGAGCTTGAATTGGACATGGTGTAATAATGTATACAGGGAACTTTATTTGCTTTTAATTCTTTGGACTGATTGATCCCCCATTCTATTCCTACTTGTTCAACCGCTTTATTATCCTTACATTTCAATAACTCTTTGGAAAGCTCTTCTGGAAAATCAATTTTAAAGAATTTGGGTAAAAAAGTAATGTGATTCAAATTTTTTATAGGCTTTAATCCAGGTATGATTGGAACATGGATGCCAATTTCTCTGCAAGAGGACACAAAATCAAAATATTTTTTATTGTCAAAAAACATTTGAGTAACAATATATTCAGCTCCTGCATCCACTTTCATTTTAAGAAAATGAAGATCAGTAGTCATATTCATTGATTCAAAGTGTTTTTCTGGATAACCGGCTGCACCAATACAAAAGTCCGTTGGTTCCAATTGGACATCATCTACAATGTAATTTCCCTTATTCATGTCAGAAATTTGATGAATAAGATCTACAGCGTTGGCATGGCCGTCTTTATGAGGTCTAAAATTAGCTTCGGTTTTTATAGAATCTCCTCTTAATGCAAGTACGTTGTCTATTCCCAAAAATTGAAGATCAATCAAAGCGTTTTCAGTTTCTTCCTTACTGAATCCGCCACAAATAAGATGAGGAACAGCATCTACATCATACTTGTTCATTATTGCTGCACAAATCCCAACAGTACCAGGTCGTTTGCGAATGGCAATTTTTTCCAACAAACCATTTTCGCGTTCCTTATAGATATATTCTTCTCGATGGTAAGTTACATTGATAAACTTCGGTTTAAATTCCATCAACGGATCTATTCCATCAAAGATTGATTGAATACTTTTTCCTTTTAAAGGGGGAAGAATTTCGAAAGAAAATAAAGTGTCTTTCGCATTGTTTAAATGATCAATAACTTTCATTGAAATAATTCTGTTGACGGTTAGTACACATCCCTAAATAATAAGCTACAATTAAGTTACTTTTTCTTTTTCTCAAGTTTTTGACAAGCTTTGGTTGCATTTACCAAGTTGATAACACCAGGAGTAATACTATATTGACCTAATTCTTTGGTATATTTAGAAGAAGTAGATGTCAAAACATTTCTAATTTCTGTCATTGTTAACGTTGGAAAATATGATTTTAAGAAAGCTGCTGCTCCAGCAACCATAGGTGCTGCCATAGAGGTTCCTTGAAGATTTTTATATTGATTATCAGGCAAAGTACTGTAAATTTCTTGTCCTGGTGCGAAAACATCAACAGATGAAGTTCCATAATTAGAGAAATCTGCTTTCAACTCTTTAACATTATTGGTTGATGCTCCTATCGTTAAGAAATTCTTCAATGTTACTGTTTGAAATGAATATTTGGCAGAAGGGAAATTTGATTCAACATCAATATTTTTATTGTCATTACCTGCTGCATGAACTAATAGAACACCCTTTGAATCAGCGTATTGAATTGCATCATGAACCCATTGAGCATAAGGTGAATATGCTTTTCCAAAGGACATATTAATAATTTGAGCTCCATTATCTACCGCATAGCGTATTGCCAATGCAACATCCTTATCGTGTTCATCTCCGTTGGGTACGGCTCTTAATGACATGATTTTCACATCAGTTGCAACGCCATCTCCACCTTTTCCATTTGATCTACATGCACCAATAATACCTGCAACGTGTGTACCATGAAGAGCATCTGGCCCCTCATAATTGTTGTTTCCATATTTTCTATCATTGATGTCCTTTGGATTATCGCCAATTAACGAACGATCATCATAATCAGGGTTGAGATTGTAATTTAAATTATCACTATAATATTTTTTGTATTCCGGATTTGCATCAATAAGAGCTTTGTACTGTTCGTATTCAGTTTTCATATTTTCAAATTGATCTCCTACTTCCTCAGAAACTTTTAAATACAATTTATATTCTTCATCTTGCTTGATTAAACTTGGGTCTACTCCTTCATATTTATCTCTCAACTCAGCATAGATTCTTGTTTTTTCAAGTCTTGTTGCATCAATGTTTTCGCCTTTGGAGTTCCCCAAAAAATTCCAACCATGAATATCATCAACGTACCCATTGCCATCATCATCTTTTCCATTTCCTGCAATTTCTTTGGGATTTACCCAGATTTTTCCTTGTAAGTCCTCATGTTCGACATCAATTCCAGAATCAATTACAGCGACCGTAACCGTTGTTGTTTTTTTCTTTTTAAGTAACTTGTATGCTACTTCCGTGTACATTGCGGTACCTTCGCCATTATACCAATTAACTGTGCTCTGTGCAACAATTGAAATAGAAAATAATCCAATTGCCAAAAAACTAAATAGTGATTTTTTCAAGTTCATATGATTTTTTTTTCAAAATTAAGG
>JBIIHD010000147.1:0-4545 GCA_044236095.1 Crocinitomicaceae bacterium
CAGCTGAAATTCCATTTTTACGTAACTCGTAAACCAATTTATAGGCAGCCTTTCCTTCTAAATTTCCAAAATTCACAAACATTACTTCGATTCCTTTTTCAAGGTCAGTTGGGAAAAGATTGAGTGTGGTTAATATATCGTAGATACGATCTGCGCCAAATGAAATTCCAACACCGGATAAGCCTTTCATTCCAAACAATCCTGTTAAATCATCATAACGTCCTCCACCACAAATGCTTCCCATTTGAACTTCGTGCGCTTTTACTTCGAAGATTGCTCCGGTATAGTAATTTAGTCCACGAGCTAAGGTGACATCAAACTCCAAAATGCCTTTGGATAAGCCAATTTCAACAACAGAGTCAATAACCGTTTCTAATTCTTGGATTCCTAGTAAACCTATTTCACTTTTTTTCAAATATTCCTTTAAGAAAGAAATTTTTTGAGCGTTTTCTCCTTTTAACTGAAATAATGGTTTGATTAGTTCAATGGCTGAAGAAGAAATATTTCGAGTTGTTAATTCTTGGATTACTCCATCTTCTCCAATTTTATCGAGTTTATCGATGGCAACAGTGATATCTATAATTTTTTCTGACTCACCACAAATTTCCGCAATTCCCGAAAGGATTTTACGATTGTTAATTTTAATTGTGAATCCAGGTAAATTAAACGCTGAAAGAACTTCATCGAAAATAAAAACAAGATCTATTTCATGAAGAAGTGAATCACTTCCAACAACATCAGCATCGCATTGATAAAATTCTTGGTAACGTCCGTGCTGAGGTCGATCTGCACGCCAAACTGGTTGAATTTGATAGCGTTTAAATGGAAAGGATAATTCGTGTTGATGTTGAACTACAAAGCGCGCAAAGGGAACTGTTAAGTCGTAGCGCAAGGCTTTTTCAGCTAATGAATTGGCGAATTTTGGGAGATTATCGGCAGCAAGTGCTTCTAAATCAGCCTTTCGTACTTTTTCACCACTATTTAATATTCTAAAAATCAAACGATCTCCTTCTTCTCCGTATTTTCCTAAAAGAGTCGAAGATAATTCGAAAGAAGGAGTTTCTATTGGGTTGAAGCCGTATTTTTCAAAGACGGATCTAATGGTTGTAAAAATGTAATTTCGTTTGGCGACATCGACTGGTAAAAAATCTCGAGTTCCTTTCGGTATTGAAGGTTTTTGTGCCATTTTTAATTCTTATTTTCTTTCATAATATCTACAATAATTCCATCGGAAAGACCGATTTTCGGAATTGAAATCGAATTTACTTTTAATTTCTCCAATATAAAAATGAAAATCTCCATTGCAGGAACGATTACATCTGCTCGATCCAATTTTAAATCAAATTTAGTCATTCTCTCCTGAAAAGTTAATGGAAACATTTCTTGATGCAATTCCTTGATTTTGAATAATGAAATTTGATCGCTATTCGAAGTTGCAAGTATTTTATGAACTTTATTAATATTTCCGCCTGTTCCGAAGACACGAATTTCGTGTTCAATCCCAATTGAATTTGTAAGCCAATCTGTAAGATCTTGCCAAATGGTTTCGTTTTCTTTATGTCTCAGAAGTCGAATAGCGCCTAATTCGAAAGATTTTGCGGCGATTTTTTCTCCATTTTCAAAAATGCTAATTTCTGTGCTCCCACCTCCCACATCTATAATGAGATAAGGTTTAGTTTTATCGAAATCCAATAAACTCAATCCTTCTTGAATCAAACGTGCTTCTTCGTCACCGGAAATGACTTCAACGTCAAGTTTTACATTAGACTTTATTTCTTGAATAATTTCATTTGCATTAGTTGCAATGCGCATGGCTGACGTTGCCACGGCTCGTATTTTATCTACCTCAAAGGCTAAAAAAGTGGAATAAAATGCCTGCATAGAATGGATGAATTGCGTTTTTTTCTTTTCAGAAATACATTCATTTTCAAAGACATCATCACCCAAGCGTAAAGGAATTCTAGCTTGATAAAGTGTTGAAATCACCTCGTTTTTTACCTCAAAGATTTTTAATTTAGCCGCGTTCGTTCCAACATCAATTACACCAACTCTCATTTATTATCGAATTCGAATTTCGTACGGTAATTTCATTTGAATCCCAGTCATGGATTCAATTTCTTTTAGTTGATTGTAATAATTAATAAGCTCCGCAGGGATAGAATTTGTTTTAATTACTGTTCCTTCTTCTTCTTCCTCATTCAACATTTCCAGAAAATTAAAAAGTTCATTGCGTTTCGACTTAGGAAAATACTCGACTTTCATATCCGTTATATTGGCTTGCTTTGCAGCAAATGCAATTGCATCTTTCAATCCGCCAAGTTCATCAACTAAACCGATTTTTTTCGCATCTTTCCCCGTCCAGACCCGACCTCTTGCAACAGTGTTTACTTGGTCTTTGGTCATTTTTCGACCTTCAGCCACACGTGTTAAGAACAACTCGTAAGTGTCATCGACTTCGCCTTGGATATTTTCCAATTCTTTTGGTGATAATTTTTTATTAAAGGACATTCCAGCATGAGCGTTCGTTGCAGCGCGGTCAAAGGTAATCCCTAAGTAGTTCTCAAGCATTTTTCCAGTGTATGGAATCATTCCAAAAACGCCAATAGAACCTGTAATTGTTGTTGGTTCAGCGAATATTTTTGACGCAGGTGCAGCTACATAATATCCACCTGAGGCTGCTACATCTCCCATGGAAACAATGACTTTTTTGACTTTATTGGTCAATTGAACTTCTCTCCAAATTTCATCACTTGCTAATGCACTTCCCCCAGGACTATTGATTCTGAAAACAACCGTTTTTATATTCTCTTTATTTCTGACTTCTCTGAAGAGTTTACAAATTTTATCTGAAGCAACTCCATCTCCCGAAGTTGCTACATTTCCTTCTGCTACAATTACGGCGATATTACCATCCTCAGCTAAAACTTGATCATCTTGAAATTCATTTCGCGCATATTTTTCAAAAGAGTATAGATTTAAATCTTCGAGTTTCTGGCAATTCACTTTTTTACACAATAGATCTAGGACTTCGTCTTTGTATTTTAAACCATCTAATAGCTTGTATTTCAGACCATCATCTGCTCGTTTTATAAGCATAGAATCTGCAATTAAATTGAGTTCAGAAACAGAAACTTTTCGCTCAGCTGCAATTTCTCCACACATGTCTTCCCACATGCTATTCATGTAACGTTCGATTTGTAATTTGCTGGAGTCACTCATTTCTGTTCTGAAAAAAGGTTCAACGGCACTCTTGAAATCATTGTTTTTACCTCGAATTATTTCAACTTCTACATTGAGTTTATCGAGGGCATTTTTGAAGAAAGTTAATTCAGCTCCAATTCCCAAAAATTCCATTGCGGAAGTTGGGAAACCATAATTTGTATTGGCAGCAGATGAAATGTAATATTCTTTTTGAGAAATCACTTCACCTGAATTATAAGCGATTACAAATTTCCCTGATTTTTCAAAATCATTAATTGCTTCACGAATTTCTTTGGCAGTTGCCATTCCGCAATTTAATTCGTCAAGTTCAAGGTAAATTCCTTTAATACGTTCGTCTTTTTTTGCTTTTTCAAACCCAAATAAAAGATCTTTTAATCCGTCAGATTGGCTTAAATTGAAACTCATTGGATCAATAACTGTTCTTCCATTGTCTGAAATTTGATCCTTCAAGGTTAAATGAAGAATTGTATTGTCTTTTACTATTTTCGAATCCGAAACACCAAATGCGGCAATCAAACCACCAAAAAACAGTATGGTGAAAATCCATCCAATAATTGATGTAATTACAATAGCAGTCAAAGTTGGCCAAAATATTCGCCAAAATCCTATTTTTACTTTTTTTTCTTCTTCCATATTTGTTTATTTGAATCGCCGATTTCGACAAGCTCAATCGGCGCAATTTTTAAATCAAATGTATTTCATATTTATTACAAAGTTTCTTGCTTCATCAATTTTAGGTTGCATAAATTCATCTTTTTCCAAGAAAGATATTTTTTGTCTAAAACCGCTTCTTATTTCTTCGTTTTTTCTGCTCGATTTTAAAGGTTTTCTGAAATCAATCGCTTGGTTTGCGGTCAATAATTCAATTCCTTGAATCGTGAAACAATTGTCCAGAATTTTCAAAAATTTCGTTGCTGCATTTGCTCCCATACTTACATGATCCTCTTGCCCGTTGCTTGAATCAATCGTATCAATTGAGGAAGGAGTACAGAATTGTTTATTTTGACTAACAATCGAAGCACATGTATATTGAACGATCATGAATCCAGAATTGAGTCCAGGTTCTGCGACTAAAAATGGTGGTAATCCGCGTGTTCCAGAGATTAGTTTATAAACTCTGCGTTCGGCAATACTTCCCATTTCTGCCATTGCGACAGAAAGAAAATCTAAAGTTATCGCCAACGGTTGTCCGTGAAAGTTCCCTCCAGAAACAATCAAATCTTCTTCGGGAAAAATAGTTGGATTATCGGTTACGGCATTAATTTCATTTTCAAAAACCGTTTTTGCGTGTTGTAAAGCATCCCAAGTGGCTCCATGAACTTG
>JBIIHD010000148.1:0-4532 GCA_044236095.1 Crocinitomicaceae bacterium
GGTTTCAAAAAAGTTGAATCTTTTAAATCATAAAATCCAACCCAAGAATTATTAAAAGAAAAACCAATCAATTTTTCCTTCAAAAACATGTTTTTTTCAAGATCTGTTTTCGATTTATTTTGTTGAGAAAAACAAACCAATGCTTGAAATAAAATAGCGACCAATAAAGAGTATTTTTTCATTTTAAAGATTATTAAGATCTATACCAACGTTAAAATTGAGATAATTTATTGCTTCATTAAACTTACGATTCGCCTGAATATAATTGAGTTTGTTTTCGATGTAGCTTCTTTGAAAATCGATGAACTCGTATAGGGAAATATTTTTTCGTTCGTAATTCAATTTTGCGTTTTTTGAAAGCGTATCCATTTTATCAATCAGTTCGGTGTTGAATGAATTTTTCAATTCCAAAGCTCTTAAATAGGATTCTTTGGCCATAATCACCTCATTTTTCACTTCATCTATTTTATACTTTAAAAGAAGTGAACTTTGATCGATTTGAATTTTAGCTTTCGCTATATTTCCTTGATTACGATTAAAAATGGGAATTCCCATTTCAAAGACCATTCCCACATATGGCCTAACGTGATTTGAACCCTGATCATGTGGTTGATATCCTAAATTTATGTTCGGTACGATTTGAGATTTTTCCTTTTTTAATGTTGCTTGGTATAAACTAATATTCTTTTTTGCTATTTGTAAATCAGGTCTGTTACTATCTGCTAATTGAAAGAGTTTATCATCTGTAAGATTTGGAGTTATGACGATTTGAGTTTTTTGAGGATTTAATTTTACCTGTGTGGGAAAATTCATGAGCATTTTAAGATTTAATTCTAACTCCAAAATTTCCTTTTCATTCTCATTGATATCGGCCAAAATGGTTTGTTTTTCTGCCTTAAGTCGAATTAATTCACTTTCCGAATTGGTACCTAATTGATTACCTAAGGTATATTGATCTATCAATCTATCATATTGAGATGCCGCCTCATTTAGCAATTCATTCATTTCCCGTAATTCAATGAGCTCGTAAAATGCATTGCTATACTCTAAGACAAGTCCCCGAATGACATCAGAAAGAGCCAATTGAGATAGATCCTTGGCAATTCGAGCCTCTTTAATAGCATTTATACGTTTACCAGAAACTGAAAATGAATATTCAATTTGCAGCAATTTTTGATTCCCAAAATTGAAATAATTATTTTCTGCCATATTGTACATCTCAGCATTCCAAACAAAAAGTGGATTATCCCAAAGCCGTTGCTGTTGAATTTCTGCTTCTGCTATGTCTATGTTATAAAACTCTGCCATAAGCCGAACATTTTCTTTAAGCATTTTAGTCTTACCCTCCTCGAAGGTAAATGAAAAGGTTTCACTTATTTGACTAGTGACATGAGCACTGACGAATAAACTCATGTAAAAAATTAATTTTCTCATAATCAATTAATTAGTTTTATTTTTTTTTATAATTAGACCAGTAATAAATAATTGGAAAAGTAAGAAGAGTCAGTACGGTTGCAGTAACCAAACCACCAATAATTACCACTGCAAGAGGTTTCTGACTTTCCGAACCAATTCCTGTTGAAAGAGCGGCAGGCAATAATCCTATGGCTGCCATGAGAGCCGTCATAACCACTGGTCGAATTCTACTTTTCACACCTTCTTTAATGGCAGGAATTAACGGCATCTTGCTTTTCAGATTTGAATTGAACACCGAAATCAGAATGACACCATTTTGGACGCATATACCAAATAAAGCAATGAAACCAACACCTGCCGAAATCCCAAAATTTATTCCTGTTAAATGCAAAGCGAAGATTCCGCCAATGATGGCAAAGGGAACATTTAGTAGCACTAATCCGGCATCTTTGGCATTGCCAAACAAAATATAGAGTAATACAAAAATTCCAATCAAGGAAAGGGGAACAACGTTCACTAAAGTATTAGAAGCACGAACTTGATTTTCAAATTCACCAGTCCAAACAATGTTGTAACCCTTCGGTAATTTGATATTGTTTTCAACATTCTTCTGGGCATCTGCAATTGTACTCCCCAAATCTCGTTCACGAACCGAAAACTTAACTCCAATAAATCGTTTGTTATTATCTCGATATACAAAAGCAGGACCTGTTACTTGTTTTATTTCTGCTATTTCACTCAATGGAATTACTTCCCCATCCTCTGTGGGAATCATTATTTTCAAAAGCTTTTCTTTATTATCGCGTGATTCCAAAGGATATCTTATCCGAACATTAAATCGAGATTCACCCTCATACTTCTCCGTAATTGTTTTACCACCAATGGCCATCTCAATAATATCTTGGGCATTTTTCATGGAAACACCATAAATTGACATCTTTTGTTTATCGAAGTGAATTTGCATTTCAGGCTGACCGACATTTCGTAAAATACCTGCATCTTTTACTCCATCAACGTTTTTAATATTTGATAAAACAAGCGTTGACAAACTATCCAAAACCTTTAAGTCCGGACCAAATATTTTAACCGCGTTGTTAGCATTCATACCTGCAACTGCTTCGGCTACGTTATCTATTATAGGTTGAGAATAATTGAAATTAATACCTGGAAATTTTTTCATTTCCTTATCCATTTCTCCGATTAGTTGATCGATGGTCAATCCACTTCTCCATTCCTCTTTAGGTTTTAGATTTACTTGCATTTGAACATAGAAAAATCCACTAGGATCAGTACCATCATTTGACCTACCTGTTTGAGAAAGAACTCCATTGACCTCTGGAAATTCTTTTAATTTATTTCTCAAAACACTTACTTGTTTGGTGGTTTCATCTAAAGATGTGCTCATGGGTAATTTAGCCTCAACCCACAATGCACCTTCATTGAGTGTGGGAAGAAATTCGGTTCCCATCCATCGGGTTGAAAATAAGCTAAACGATAAGACTGCAATTGAAAATAAAACTATTTTAATTCTATTTCTAAAAGACCATTCAATACCTCTACCAAAAAGAAAATCAAAAAATCGAACAATGAAACTGTGTTTTTCCTTTACATTTTTATTCAATAGTATAGACGAAAGAACAGGAACCAATGTCAAAGTAAATAATAAGGCACCTAGTAAAGCAAAACCAAGCGTATAAGCTAAAGGAGAAAACATTTTCCCTTCTACTTTTTGAAATGCAAAAATGGGAAGGAGTGCAGTAATGATTATTAACTTGGAAAAAAAGACCGCCTTGCCCATTTCGATGCCAGTTTTTCGAATTAATCCCAATTTTGAAACCCTATTAAATCGAGCCATACCGAGTTTCTTTGCATGTGCATCAAGAACTACAAAAATTCCTTCCACCATAACGACAGCACCATCTATGATAATTCCAAAATCAACCGCACCAAGTGATAATAAATTAGCGCTCATCCCCTTGAAATAGAGCATCAGGAAAGCAAAAAGTAATGAAAGCGGAATAATGATCGATACAATAACTGTTGTTCTCCAATCTGCCATGAAAAGAAATACAATTACTGTAACGAAAACAATACCTTCAATTAAATTATTTGAAACTGTTTTAGTACAGTATGCCATCAAATTATCTCGATCATAGAAGGTCTCCATTTTTACATCAGAAGGTAAAACGTCTTCATTCAATTCCTGAATTTTTTCCTTTACCCTTGCCAGAACTTGACTTGGATTTTCTCCTTTTCGCATGACAATAATTCCCTCAACAACGTCGTCTTCCTTGTCTTTTCCGACTTGTCCGACTCGCTGAGAACCCGTTATTTTAACCTCTGCACAATGTTTAATAAGCAAAGGAGTTCCTTTAAAATTCTTAATTATCGTATTTTCAATATCTGAAACTTGATTAAGTAGACCCAAACCACGCACAACAAAAGCTTGATTATTTTGGACTAAAACATCGCCTCCTACATTTAAATTGCTTTTCGAAACAGCCTCTTGAATATCAAAGACCGTAATTTCATATTTGGCTAATTGAACGGGATCCGGTTGAATTTCGTAAATTTTCTCCTGTCCGCCAAAAGCAACAATATCAGCTACTCCAGGAACAGACCGAAGTTGTCTATCTATCGTCCAATTTTGAATTGTAAGTAAATCTGTTGAAGATCTATTTTTCCCCTTCAAAACATATCTAAATATTTCTCCGGTTGGTCCATAGGGTGGTTGGACATTCGGCTCAACACCTTCTGGGAGTTTAACATTTCGCAAAAGATTATTGACTTGTTGTCGGGCAAAAAAATCCTCAACATCATCCTCGAAAATGATTTTAATGATTGATAAACCAAACATGGTAATGGAACGAACATTGGTCTTTTTTTGAACTGAGTTCATTGCCACCTCAATCGGAATTGAAACAAAGCGCTCAACCTCTTCAGCACTTCGGCCCTTCCAATCAGTCACAATTATTATTTGAGTGTTAGTAACATCGGGGAAAGCTTCAAGTGGTGTGTTCAAAAAACTGAAAATACCGGCGATAGCCAATACTATTACCATCACGAACGTGAGCATCTTATTTTTCAAAGAAAAAGTAATAATGCCTTTAATGAAT
>JBIIHD010000149.1:0-4530 GCA_044236095.1 Crocinitomicaceae bacterium
TCCATGAAGGAAAAATAGCGTCTTCAATAAAATGCACTACAGAATTAGATTCCAAAGCCTTTTTTTCAAAAACAGGTGCAGTTTCTTCGTCTTTTTCACCAATTACCACCGGAATTTGTTGCTTAATAATTCCTGCTTTTTCGCCTGCAATTAATTTTCTTGTATCTCCTAAAAATTGTGTGTGATCCAAACCAATTGTTGTGATAACTGAAATTAGTGGTGTTATGCAATTAGTTGCGTCTAAACGACCTCCCATCCCCACTTCAATTACGCAATACTCACATTTCGTTTGATGAAAATGATAGAGAGCCATAGCAAATGAAATCTCAAAAAAGGAAGGCTCAATTTCTTGTATAGATTGAATGGAATTACAAAAATTAATTACGGTTTCTTCGGAAATCATTTCTCCATTTATACGAATTCGCTCTCGAAAGTCGAGTAGGTGAGGAGAAGTGAACAAGCCAGTTGAAAATCCGTTTTCCGTGAGATAGGATGAAATTATAGATGAGGTAGTACCTTTACCGTTCGTACCGGCAACATGAATAAATTTAAGTTCCTTTTGCGGATTACCAATTTTATTCAATAAAACTTGAATATTGCCTAAATCTGGTTTGTATGCTGCTGCTCCAATATGTTGGTAAGAAGGAAATTGTTTGAAAAGCCAGAAAATGGCTTCTTGGTAGTTGATGGACACGTTAGTTTTGTATCAACTTTATAGTAGGAAAAGTAAACGATCTAGAATTCTTGTTTTTCCCATTACACTTCGTGCACTGCGATTTCTTAACAATTTCTTTAATTCTATTTTCAACGCTTGCCTCTGCTCCACCGATACCAGAGACCGAAACTGATGAAACAGAACCATCAGCCTTTATTTTAATCGTAACAATAACGCTTGTTGGTTTTGTCACAGGAACATTGTTTTCGAGTAAATTTTTAATGGTACTGTAATTAATCGGACGACTATCACAAGTCGTCCCATCTCCTTCATCACTATTGTCTGGACCAGTTGCAGGCCCAAACCCTCCAGTTCCCCTTCCGCCAAAACCACCTTTTCCAAATGGATTGTCACCTTCTCCATCTCCATCTGGCTTACCAGTTTGAGTAGTACTTGTGGAGCTTTGTCCTGTTAAAACTTGTTGAGCATCTGTTGGCGATGGTGATGCGTCAGTAGGAGAATCTGATCCACCACCCCCTGGATTTTCAACAACGAGTTCCTTCAATTCAAGTTCTTCCAAGGTAGTTTCAGTTTTTACAATAACATCAATTGGAGGAGGGTCCATCATTTTGTATGTGAAGAAGAATAGAATAATAAAAAGTATCAATAATACAATTGCTGCAGCAACAATTCCCAAACGAATATCTTTTGGGTTTGATACTTCAGGTAAATCTGATTTATTATTCCAAGTTGCAATCATCTTCTAGTTATTTATCATAAGCTAAAACAGGATCCCAATTATTCGCTTGAGCAAGTGCCAAAACACTAAAAACGGCTTCATAACTTGCTTTTTTATGGCCTGCGATTCTTAACTTTTGTTTTCCTGTTTTTTGAACAGCAGCTGCTGCCAACTGTTTAATTTGATTAAATTCCATTGGTTTAGCCATATCTCCACCCGGCATTACCACATATTGGTTGTTTTCAGTTATCACCACAGTTGCTTCTACAGGATCTTTCACAGGCTTCAAACTTTCATCTGGTTTTGGTAAATCAATAGGAGTTTGATTATTAGCCATTAAGCTCATGATAATGAAAAAAATCAATAACAGGAACACCAAATCGGTCATTGAGGCCATACCGCCCTCAACCTTAATTTTATTTCGTGTACTGAAATTCATTGTTTCTTATTTTCCAGATTGATTTAATAAATCCATAAACTCAAGAGCAGCATTTTCCATTTGATATACTACTTTACCGATTTGACCAACGAGGTAATTATATCCCATGAAGGCGATAATACCAACAATCAGACCGCCAACAGTGGTAATCATTGCTGTCATTATTCCTGGGGCAATAATTTTCAATTCTAAGGCTTGTGCATTTTGAAGGTCAATGAAAACGACTACCATTCCAATTACTGTTCCGAGGAATCCAATCATGGGTGCTGCACCAGAAGCTGTTGCTAAGAAGTTTAAGCGTTGCTCTAGACGTAAGATTTCAAATTTACCCGTATTTTCAATCGTAGATGCAATGCTCTCATTTTTTGCGGATCCAATACGAGATATCCCTTTTAATAACATTTTTGCAATTGGACTTTCAGAACTAGCACATAAGGCTTTTGCTCCATCTATATTTCCATTTTGAAGGTTTGATTTCACTCCATTTAGCAAGCCTGCTTCTTCTTTTGTAGCTTTGCGAAGTGCCAAAAAACGTTCAACAAAAACAAATACAGTATATCCTAACATGATCACAAGTATCAAGTTAATAATCCAACCAATTCCAGCGTTAGATGCACTGATGATATCCCAAAGTGGAACTTCTACAACCTTAGATGGTTGTTGTGGTGCGGCTTGTAATAAAAATGTAAAACTCATAGCGTATAAAACTTATAATTAATATTTGGTTACGAAAACAAAAGAAAAACTCCAATTCCACCGAAATAACCTAGTGCAGCAAGAAGACTGATTCGCTTCATATACCAGAAGAATGTGATTTTTTCCATACCCATTGCCACAACACCTGCGGCAGAACCGATAATCAAAATTGAACCCCCTGTACCTGCTGCAAAAGCAATGAAATGCCAAACTTGAGCATCAGCCACTTCCTGAAACATTCCAATACTTGCTGCAACTAACGGTACATTATCAATAATAGCTGAAGCAAGACCAAGCATAGTGACAAAAATGTTTTCTGAGATTCCTGCAGCTTTTACATCTTTACCAAAGTTGAAAATTAATC
Organism: Crocinitomicaceae bacterium; assembly: GCA_044236095.1. Taxonomy (GTDB): domain Bacteria; phylum Bacteroidota; class Bacteroidia; order Flavobacteriales_D; family Crocinitomicaceae; genus UBA952. Next base: position 2,894 of record JBIIHD010000149.1, read on the forward strand.
CTGCGGATTCCATTGCTGCCACTGTCATTAAAATTCCTAAGAAAAATAATACGGATGGCATTTCAATTTTTCCTAGTGCTCGCATAGTTGGGCCACTGTGACCGTGAGAATCATTTGAATTAAGTTCTGGATTCATCGAAAAAGATCGATTACTTAAAATTTCCGCTACTACAGCAAATACTGCTAATGACAACATCATTCCAAGGTATGGAGGAAGATGAGTTAACGTTTTAAACACCGGAACAAAAATGATTAATGCCAATCCTACGAATAACATTAATTTCGAGTTAGGATTTGTTTTTTCGTCCTCCATTACAGCAACTTCACCTTTGAAAGCAGGTAAAAATGTCCCTACTATTAGCGGTAGTAAAATACAAACTAATGATGGTAATCCTAATTTTATAATTAGATTTCCGGTAGTAACTTTTCCTGCCATCCACAACATGGTTGTTGTTACATCTCCTATTGGAGTCCAAGCCCCTCCAGCATTTGCGGCAATAATGATAAATCCTGCATACCACATGCGATCCTCTTGATCAGATACAATTTTGCGAAGAATAGTAATTAATACAATAGTTGCTGTTAAGTTGTCTATAATTGAAGATAAAAAGAAAGCAAGAAAGGATACTATCCATAAAAGTGCAACTTTACTGCGTGTTTTTATCATCCCTTTAATGGAAGAAAATCCATCGAAGTAGTCAATCATTTCAACGATTGCCATAGCTCCCATCAAGAAAATCAATATTTCAGCGGTTTTTCCAAAGTGGTGTAACAAAGCTTCATTTACTAGATGTAATCTTGTATCATGGTCTCCGGAAATAGTAGGAATTAAACCGTCTTGCACACCTGTTGCCGGATCCAACCAATGCGTTAAACTATCAGCGCCAAAAGCAATTAGTGTCCAACAGGCTACCATCATAAGTAAGGCCGGTATGAGTTTGTCGATTTTTAGGGAATGTTCCATGGTAATTGCGAAATATCCCACGACAAAAATGATAAAAAGATAAATTTCCATAATTTAGGTTTTAGTTTACAATTTGATCCAGAGCTTGTTCAAAGGCTGTTCTGGCAAGCCCTGTTTTATGATTATTTGAATTATATGCTTTTTTTAATGCAACCTGAATGGTAGTGCTGGTATCATAAAAAATTCCTTTGTCGGTTAAAGAATCCAAATCGTTACTCATGAGGTAAGCGAAAACTCTTGCCATTCCACAATTCGCAATAAAATCTGGGATTAACGAAATAGAAGAATCTGCTTTTTCAGCAATTTTCCCAAAAAATATCTCTGGATCGGCAAAAGGAACATTGGCACCACATGAAATAACACTAACTCCTGCCGAAATCATTCTATCTAATTGATTTTCAGTAATCATTCTTGAGCCTGCACAAGGGATAAAGACATCTGCTTGCACATCCCAAATTCGATTATTCACTTCATCGTAGGGAATTAAATTAGGATTATTCAACTCATTTCCATTTTTAGATAGATAAAGTTGCTTTATTTCATCTAAACTGAATCCATTTTCATTGATTAAACCACCAACGCGATCAATGATACCAACAATTTTCGCTCCGTTTTGAGCTAGGTAATATGCAGCGGCTGAACCAACATTCCCCCACCCTTGAACAATCACTTT
>JBIIHD010000150.1:0-4521 GCA_044236095.1 Crocinitomicaceae bacterium
ATTCCAACGAGGAATTTTGACAATAACATAATCTAGAGTTGGTTCAAAAAGGGCTGAAGTAGTTTTTGTAATCTGATTTTTCAATTCATCCAAATGATAACCGATTGCCAATTTAGCAGCAATTTTAGCGATTGGATAACCCGTTGCTTTTGAAGCTAAAGCCGACGAACGAGAAACACGTGGGTTAATTTCAATTGCAATGATATCTTCATTTTCATCCGGTGAAACAGCAAATTGAACATTACAACCACCCGCAAAATTTCCAATTGATCGCATCATTTTTATTGCCATATCACGCATTTTCTGAAAGGTAGTATCAGAAAGTGTCATAGCAGGAGCAACTGTAATAGAATCTCCTGTGTGAATTCCCATTGGATCAAAATTCTCTATCGAACAAATAATCACAACATTATCATTGGAATCACGAAGTAATTCTAATTCATATTCCTTCCATCCTAATAATGCCTTATCAATCATTACCTCGTGAATAGGAGAAAGTTGTAACCCTCTTTCCAATAATCCATCGAATAGTTTTGGATCGTGTACAATAGAAGCTCCTGCCCCACCTAAAGTATATGAAGCTCGAATACAAAGCGGGAAACCAAATTTTTGGGCGACTTCTTTTCCTTCCAAAAATGATTTTGCTGTGGCTTGAGGAGCCATTCCAACGCCAATCTTGTCCATCAGTAAGCGAAATTCCTCTCGGTTTTCAGTGATTTCAATCGCTTTGATATCAACCCCAATGATTTTAACTCCGTATTCTTCCCAAATTCCCATTTCATCACATTTGATGCAGAGATTCAACGCTGTTTGTCCGCCCATTGTTGGAAGAACCGCATCGATTTTGTGTTTATTCAAAATCTCAATAATACTCTCGGGTTCAAGGGGTTGAAGATAAACATTATCAGCAACAACTTTATCAGTCATAATAGTCGCCGGATTTGAATTAATCAAAGTCACTTCAATTCCTTCTTCACGAAGAGAACGAGCGGCTTGGGAACCCGAATAATCAAATTCACATGCTTGACCGATGATAATAGGACCACTCCCTATAATTAAGATGGAGCGTATAGAAGAATCTTTGGGCATAATTTCAATTTACATTCTTCGAAGCGAACGTTCGCTGCAAATTGAGCACAAATTTAATTGAAAATTAACCCGATCGCTTAAAAAAAAGAAACTGTTTTTGAACAAAATAAATGCAATTGTTAATATTATTTTTAATTTCATCCAACTTTAATAAAATATAGCTTTTTATTATTCGAAATAAGCATTTATGTTCAAGAAAGTTATTTTTAGTTTTCTTCTTTTATTGATAAAATCTATTGTTCTAGCTCAGTCTCATAATCATTTAGATAGCGTTCATCGGGATTCGCATTACATGATTATAGATAATAAAGTAAAATCAAAATTCTGGGGTAACTCCTGGCATATTCCCATCGGTTACACAGTTGGAATTTCAAATGATTTTGAACTTGGATTAGGACGCAGTTATAAACGTAAATTTTGTGGGGGAGCTGGATGTACTTTTGCTACTAATTCGTGGGGAGTAGGATATGGCATATCATCAAAAGCAGGTTCACTTGCTCAAAGTGTGAGAATTTATTATGGATATAACTTTTTCTATTACCCCCCTTTTTCAGCAGGTATTAGAGGAGATTTTATATACAATTTAACAAATCAAGTTCATTATTTCAAACCTTCGGTTGGATTTTCATTTATTATTGGAGAATTATTCTATTCCTATGGGTTAAAACTTGATAATGGAACTCGAATACTTCCTGCACATGGTTTTACGTTAAGAATCAACCTCTTTTATCCTATGAAAAAATGGGAAGATCATCATCCGAATCGCTGTTAATTCATTAATTTCAGTATGTTTTAAATTCAATATATTTATAATTTTAACAAATGAATCCAAGCGTAGATTTTATTTTAAAAACCGGATGTGGTCGATGTAAATTTCATGCAACACCAGCATGTAAAATTCATAAGTGGCATGAAGAATTAACTATTTTGAGACACCTTTTATTACAGTATGGTTTAAATGAAGAAGTCAAATGGGGTTTTCCTTGTTACACTTTGGCAGGAAAAAACATAGTCATGTTAGCTGCTTTTAAGGATAATTGTGCTCTCAGTTTCTTCAAAGGAGCTTTATTGAAAGAGAATCCAATTTTAGAAAAAAGCGGAGAGAATTCAGTTACCTTTCGATTGATTCGATTTCAAGGAGTAGAAAAAATCAACCAAAATTTATCGTTGATCCAAGAAATCATTCTTGAGGCTATTGAAATTGAAAAGCAAGGAAAAAAGCTCCCGAAAACGGACCATACAAAATTAGAATTCCCGGAAGAACTTCAAGAAATATTTGATGAGGACTTCTTATTTAAAGAAGCTTTTAATCGTCTTACTCCTGGGAGACAACGTGGGTACATTTTATTTTTCTCTCAGCCAAAACAAAGTCAGACGCGAATGAATCGAATCCAAAAATATTATCAATTAATTATAGATGGAAAAGGAATGAATGACTAGTTATTGAAAATTCTATGCTTCAAGAATTTCTATGCTGTCGATACTATCTCCTTGTCGAATTTCATCAATAACATCAAGCCCTTCAACCACTCGACCAAAACAAGTGTGATTTCCATCTAAATGGGCTGTATTATTTCGAGAATGACAAACAAAAAATTGAGAACCACCCGTATTTCTTCCTGCATGAGCCATCGAAAGAACACCTCTGTCATGATATTGTTTTTCCGCATTTACTTCACAAGGAATTTTATAACCTGGACCACCTGTTCCAGGCATTCCCGAAGAACCTTCTCTTGAATTAGGACAACCTCCTTGTATAACAAAATCGGGTAAAACACGATGCCATTTCAATCCATTGTAAAATCCTTCATTCGCAAGTTTTACAAAATTAGAAACTGTTCCAGGAGTTTCATTTGCATAGAGTTCAGCAATCATTTCTCCCTTATTTGTTGTGATTTTAGCTTTCATTTTAGAATTTTCTTCAAAACTATACAATTGAAATGACTTTTAAAAATTAAAAATTATTCTTAACTTCAAGAGTAAATAAAATTAATGTCATTATCAATTAAAAATTGGTCTGTTCAGGACAGACCACGAGAAAAATTTTGTTCAAAAGGTCGAAAAGCATTGACAGACGCTGAATTACTCGCTATAATAATTGGCCAAGGAACCCGTGATATGAGTGCTTTCCACATCGCACAAATGATTCTTGCAAGCAATGAAAATTCAATTGAGAAAATTAAACAACTTGAACTTCAGCAATTAATGAAAATCAAAGGAATCGGAAAAACTAAAGCCATATCGATTTTATCTGCACTAGAATTAAGCAATCGATGCACCGCGCTTCAAAAAGATAAACTAAAAATAAACCAATCTAAATTAGTTTTTGAATTTGTCAAAAATCATTTTTACGGATTACAGCACGAAGAATTCCATGTCCTTTTTCTAAATAATTCCAACATTTTATTGGATCATCAATGTATTTCAAAAGGTGGAATTACCTCAACTGTGGCTGATGGTCGAATCATATTCAAGGAAGCATTAATGAAAAACGCAACCGGAATAATACTGATTCACAATCATCCTAGCGGTAACCCGAAACCAAGTGACTCAGATGTAAATTTGACAAAAAACCTTAAAGAATTTGGAAAATGTGTTGAGATTTCCATTTTTGATCACCTCATAATCGCTGATAATTTCTACTTTAGCTTTGCAGATGAAGGAATTTTGTAAAAGGTATATTCAATGAAATTAAAGATTATTACAATTATTGGGGCGAGGCCACAAATTATTAAAGCAAGTGCCTTAAGTAGAACCATTATTAATCAATTCTACAATTCAATTGAAGAAATATTAGTTCACACGGGACAGCATTATGATGAAAACATGTCTGCCGTTTTTTTCGAGGAAATGGGTATTCCAAATCCCAAATACAATCTTTCTGTTGGAAGTGGTACTCATGGAGAACAAACTGCTAAAATGATCGATGGATTAGAAAAAATCTTTCTAGATGAAAAACCAAATGCTGTACTTGTTTATGGTGATACAAATTCTACTATTGCAGGCTCGTTGGCAGCCTGTAAAATTCACATTCCTATTATTCATGTTGAAGCGGGATTGCGAAGTTTTAATAAATCAATGCCTGAAGAAATAAACCGAATTTGCTGCGATCACATGTCAACCATGTTATTTACCCCCACAAAAACGGGTATTGAAAACTTGAAAAATGAGGGTTTTAAAGTTGAAAAAGTCGAAAAAGCAACTATTGACAGTCCTGTTGTATATCATTGCGGTGACGTAATGTATGATAACTCATTATATTTCTCGACAATTAGCGATGAAAAATCAACACTTTTAAGTGATTTAAAAATAGATTCCAACAACTACATTTTATGCACCATTCATCGGGATTCAAATACAGATAATCCTGAAAATTTAGAACCGATTATAACGGGATTAATTCAGTTAATCGAAATTAGTGGATTAAAATTA
>JBIIHD010000151.1:0-4485 GCA_044236095.1 Crocinitomicaceae bacterium
AGATTTGTTCTTGGACACCGAGATGTAAAAACTGCGATGTTTCGTTGACGTATCATAAACAAACAAACACATTGAAATGTCATTATTGTGGACATATTTCTCCACCGGTTGGAAGCTGTGGGGCATGCGGGAGTAATCGATTGAAGATGGTTGGTTTTGGAACGGAGAAAATTGAAGATGAATTGAGTTTGTTATTACCCAATGTGGTGATCCAACGTTTGGATTTAGACTCAACAAGATCTAAAAATGCCTACGAAACGATTTTGAATGATTTTGAAAATCGCCAGATTCACGTTTTAGTTGGCACTCAGATGATTACGAAAGGGCTTGATTTTGATAATGTTGGTTTGGTTGGAGTGTTGGATGCAGATATGTTGTTGAATAGGCCTGATTATCGAGCATTTGAGCGGGCATTTCAATTGATGGTGCAGGTTGCGGGTAGGGCAGGGCGTAAAAACAAAAAAGGGAAGGTAATCATTCAAACGTCTAATCCAGATCATTGGGTTTTAGAAAGGGTAAAGGAACACGATTTTAAAGGATTTTACGAGTCTGAAATTCAAGAACGCAAGTTGTTTTTCTATCCGCCTTTTTACAAAATGATTCATTTGACTTTGCGTAATACCGATGAGATGAAGTTGAATTCCTCTGCTCAGAATTTAGCGGAAAAATTGCGGCCGATATTCAAGGAGCGAGTGGTTGGACCTGAGTTTCCTATCATTAAACGTATTCAGAATTTCTACATTAAGGAAATTAAAATCAAAATAGAAAAAGATGCGCCAGAGCGTAAAGTGAAGCAAAAAATTCAGGAGTTAATTGATTTATTTTATTCGGAACCGTTAAACAAATCCACTAGATTGTCGATTGATGTGGATCCGTATTAAATTGAATTAAGAAAAAACGCTGAAAATTGGTACAAATATCCCCATAGATTACTATATTTGCAATAATTTTAATCTTATGCTTAAGCGAGAAATCGAAGATTTGTTGATTTATTACAGCCAACAATTCAGATCTTTATTATTGGTTGGACCTAGGCAATCAGGAAAGACAACCTTGGCAAAAACAGTATTTCCCAACAAAAAATATGTTTCGTTAGAAAATCTGGATGAGCGTAATTTAGCAATTTCTGATCCTAGAGGTTTTTTAAATAGATATCCAAATGGGGCAATCTTAGACGAGGTACAACGGGTGCCAGAAATATTGAATTATTTACAAGAAATACTTGATCAAACTCAAGAGGATGGACTTTTTATATTAACTGGCAGCAACAATTTACTTTTGCAAGAAAATGTTAGCCAAACGCTTGCAGGACGAATAGGCGTACTGGATTTATATCCGTTGAGTTTTCGTGAACTACATACAGAAAAAAAAGAGTTTACCTTAAATAAATTGATATTGAAAGGGTTCTATCCAGAGGTGCATCAAAAAAATAGAAGTCCTGAAATTTGGTATCAATCTTACCTTCGCACTTATGTAGAACGGGATGTTCGACAGGTTCGTAACATTGAAAATGCAATGCTTTTCATCAAGTTTGTTTCTATGTGTGCTGGTCGAATTGGTCAAACGCTCAATATACAAGCTTTAAGTAATGATTGTGGTATTGATAAAAAAACGGTTGAGTCTTGGCTTTCAGTTTTAGAAAAGACGTTTGTAATTAAATTGCTACAACCTTATTTTAATAATTTTAATAAGCGATTAGTAAAAACACCTAAATTGTATTTTGTAGATACAGGATTAGCTTGTTCCCTTTTATCAATTCGGAAGGAATCCGAGTTGGAAGTTTCTCATTTTAGAGGGAGTTTAATTGAAAACTGTATAATCATGGAGTGCATAAAAAATAACTCAAACCTTAATTTGGGTCAAAATTTCTTTTTCTGGAGGGATAACAAGGGGTTGGAGATTGATTTAATCATTCAAACGGCAAAACAATTAGAGGCAATTGAAATTAAGGCTTCACAAACTTTTTCAAGCGATTTTTTAAAGGGATTAAAGAAATTTAGTAAACTTTCGGGAGTTTCAGGTGGCAAATTAATTTATAATGGTGAAATGGAGTTTACAACATCGGATGAATTTGAAGTTTCAAACTGGAAAACTTTTCTCCTGAAATAATATATTCAAATTTAAAGCAATGACATTTATTCCACTAATTATGAAATGATTGAAACTTCTTAAAACTTCAACATATTCTTCAATCCCAGATCTTTAGGAGAGATTGATTTTTCATAAGTTACAGGAAACTTCTTGGAAATAAAATAAACACCACCTTTCACTTTTCCATCAATTTTTAGGTTAATCTTGTCTTTGCGCATCAATAACATCATTCCCATCATAGCACCATCTGCCATGTCAAATCGCAAAGGAACCTCTAATTTTGTTTCCTTTTTGCGTTTCATTTTTTGGGTTTTTGTCAAATTCAAGGATCCATAATTTGTATTATCGGCATAAACGTCCACTTTGGATGGTTTTACTTTTAATGTGTAGAAATTCGGATTGTATACTGTTGCCTTAACGGTAAATTTCACTTTATTTCCTTCTATTCCATCAAAGGAATAGCCATCCATACTTTTTAATTCAGGTTCTTTAAACGATACACAAGAACTCAATCCGATAGCTAAAATCAACCAAAACACACTTTTCATTTTTACTTATTTAATTCGGTGAAATAATGATAAAAGTACGGAATGGTTTCAATTCCCTTGTAGAAATTAAATAAACCAAAATGCTCGTTTGGTGAATGGATAGCGTCGCTATCTAGGCCGAATCCCATTAAAATTGTTTTTAAACCGAGTTCTTTTTCAAACATGGCAACAATTGGGATACTCCCTCCACTTCTCACCGGAATAGGTTTTTTACCAAAAGCTTTTTCGTAGGCCATACTCGCCGCCTTGTATCCAATTGAATCGATTGGCGTAACAGCGGCTTCACCACCATGATGAGGTTTTACAACAACTTTCACTGCATTTGGAGCAATAGATTCAAAATGATTTTTAAACAAATTTGATATTTCCTCAGGATCTTGGTCAGGAACCAAGCGCATGGAAATTTTTGCGAAAGCTTTTGAAGCGATTACCGTTTTTGCTCCTTCTCCGGTATATCCTCCCCAAATTCCATTTACATCCAAAGTGGGGCGAATCGATCCACGTTCCATGGTGGAATATCCGGCTTCACCCATAGTTTCGGCAATATCAAGCGCCTTGCAATACGCATCGTGCGAAAAAGGTGCTTTAGCCATTTCTGCTCTTTCTTCATTCGTTAGTTCAACAACTTTGTCGTAAAATCCTGGAATGGTAATTTTTCCATTTGAATCATGTAATGAAGCGATCATTTCAGCTAAAACATTTATTGGATTTGCTACACAACCGCCATATAATCCTGAATGCAAGTCGCGATTTGGACCGGTAACTTCAACTTCAACATAGCTCAAACCTCTCAAACCAGTTGTGATCGAAGGAACATCGTTGGCTAACATGCCTGTATCTGAAACAAGTATAATGTCTGCTTTTAAACGCTCTTTTTCGTTTTTAACAAAAATGGCTAAGTTTTCACTTCCCACTTCTTCTTCACCTTCAATCATGAATTTCACATTACATGGAAGTTCATTCGCAGCCAACATCGATTCAACGGCCTTCACATGCATAAACATTTGACCTTTGTCGTCACATGCTCCACGAGCAAAAATGGCTCCTTGGGGATGTTTTTCAGTTGTTTTAATTACTGGTTCAAACGCAGGAGAAGTCCATAATTCGAGAGGGTCAGCTGGTTGAACGTCATAGTGACCGTAAACTAGAACAGTTGGTTTATTGGGGTCAATAATTTTCTCTCCATAAACAATCGGATTTCCTGCAGTTTTACAAACTTCCACTTTATTAATTCCGATTTTTCTTAATCCATCAGCAATTGTTTCAGCACATTTTATCACATCATTTTTATAGGAAGGGTCGGCTGAAATGGAAGGAATTCTCAATAAATCAAGTAATTCATTTAAATATCGTTCTCTGAATGTAGTTGAGATGCTTTGTGTTTGATTCATGACTTTTAAATTTCATTTGTGTAAGTGGCTCCTCCAAGAATCGAACTTGGATCTAACGTTTAGGAAACGCTTGTTCTATCCGTTGAACTAAGGAGCCTATATTCTGAAACAAAAATAAAGAATTTATAAGGACAAAAATGGAAAATATCATTACTTTTGTGCCGGGCAAGTCTCCTGCGACCAGCTCCCTTCTAATCCTCCAGGACGGGAACGTAGCAAAGGCCGAAGGTTGTAGCGGTGCGACAGGAGTAGCTTGCCCTCTTTTAATTGTATATGCGTTTATCGTCTCTCCCTCTTTTATTGGGATTATTCCTTTTAAGATTTTCAACTATCTTCTCCCAATCCCTTTCAGATACGAATCAAATAAAGCATCATTTAATAACTATCACAAAACGAGATAAACCCCGGAATTACATGAATCCAGATGCGCTCGATTCAGTAGCCGCTTACATTTT
>JBIIHD010000152.1:0-4475 GCA_044236095.1 Crocinitomicaceae bacterium
TTAGTATTATACGCATCGTCTGCCAAACCCATTGTAAAAGCCAATGACCCAGCTAAAAACAAACCTACATAATTCATGTCGCCAAAAATATTAAACGAGGGGAAAAGCATAAGAGACAAAACAGTAGAAAATAAAAAACCTGCAAAAAGACTTATACCTCCCAATGAGGGTTTTGATAGATTACTCCAACGAATAATAATGTCATTATTATTGCGGATTCCTAGAGACTGGGAGAAACGTAATAATAATACATTACTTACAACAGATATAAGTACTGACCCAGAAAAAAAAAGAAAGTAATGTAGTAGGTCTGTGGGCATTTTCAAAATTATTCAAATGGGGAATCAAAATCTTTAAACAAAACTCCCATTTTGTCTTTTTGAGAGATTATCGGACTTTCTATTTCCCAATCAACATTTAAATTACGATCATTCCACAAAATAGTTTCCTCAGAATCTGGATTATAATAATTTGTGCATTTATAGCAAAAAATGGTGTCGTCCTCCAATGCTGCAAATCCATGGGCAAATCCTTCAGGAATCCAAAATTGATTTTTTTTATCTGAGGTTAACAACACTTTAACAAATTTCCCATACGTGGATGAGCTCTTCCTAATATCAACAGCGATATCTATTGCTGAACCTTTAACTACTTGAACAAGTTTTCCTTGAGAATATGGCGGTTTTTGAAAATGGAGACCACGAAGAACACCCTTTCGTGATGATGAAAAGTTATCTTGAACAAAATTTTTACCACTTGTAAGAGCTTTGTAGCGATCAAAATGAAATGTTTCTAAAAAAAAACCTCTATTATCTCCAAAAACATCTGGGAAAATTTCTACTAAACCCTTTATTTCTTTTTCTTCGATTTCCATACAAAGCGTTTAATTTTTTTAAAAAACCGTATTACAAAAGGATCATCATCGTCATCAGTGTAATATCCTGAACCATAATTATTGCCGTAGCCATAGCCATAGCCATAGCCGTAGCCGTAGCCGTAGCCGTAGCCGTAGCCGTAAGCATAACTATAAATTGAACGTTGTGTTTCAATTCCATTTAAAATAATATTCAAAGACTTCAATTTTTGTACATTAAATAATTCTTCGACTCTTTTAACAAAAACTCGTTTTGAATAATTTGATTTGAAAACATAAATAGGAATGTCTGCATTCGCTAATATTTGGATACCATCTGAAACGATTCCAACTGGAGGATTATCAATCATCACAATATCATAACGACTTTTTAATTCTTCAAGAGCTACATCAAATTCTTTACTCAAAATTAACTCAGATGGATTTGGAGGGATTGGTCCTGCTGTAATAAAATCTAATCCTGGAATATGAGAATTTTGTATGACCTCATCAATAGTACCATTTCTTGAAAGAACATTACTCATACCTGCCAAGTTCTCTGCAGAAAAACCATAATGCACTTTAGGTTTTCTTAAATCCAAGTCAATTATAACTGTTTTTTTACCAGAAACAGCAATCATTCCAGCAAGATTAAGCGCTACGAATGTTTTACCTTCCCCGGAAACCGATGAAGAAATTGCAATAACCCGAGCGTCTTTATTAATAAAACTCATATTAGCACGAATACTTCGAATTGCTTCTGCCATCCTACTCTTTGAAGATTCTGTAACTACTACTTGAGAATATTTCATCCTACGCTTATACAAAGGTACAGCGCCCAAAAAATTAGTGCCTTGAGGTAGCATTTTGATTAAATCATTTGGCCCAACTATCTCATTGTAAGTTAAATATTTAAAAATCATCAAAGAAACTCCAAGAATGCCTCCAAAAACTATGGCAACAATATAAATTAATTTGGAATTTGGGCTTAATGGAGATTCTGGAAGGACTGGAGCTGTCAAAACACGATTGGTAGATGAATATCCGGCATTAGACAAAGCAAATTCGATTTTCTTCTCTGTAAAAAGGGTAAAATATCGATTGTTTAATTCTTCAATATATTTTAGTCGATCAAATTTTAATGTTTTTTCTGGCATACTAAAATACCTATCTTCTAACTCCTGTACTTTCTCCTGAATTAAAGAAATATCTCCTTTAATTCTTTCTTCAATAACAGTCAAACTTTTCTTTAATGAAGCTTGGCGCTGCTCTACTTTCTTCTTGTTTTTTCTATAATCACTATGTTCCTCGGTAACATCATTTAGTAATTCATCTCTTTTTTCAAGCAATTTATTTAAATCTTCAATTTGCCGAAGTAAGGATCCTTCAAAACTTCTTTTACCGATCATTTCTGGAATGAGCTTGTAAACATCCACTTTATCGGGATCTTGTGAGACCTTTCCCTTAACAAGATATAGCGTAACTAATTCCTCCTCGTACTCCAGAAGTTTCTTTTTTAATTCATTCATTTTACTAGATACCGATTCACTCTCGGTCTTGGGGTCTGTTATCTTCTCCTTTCGTTGAAAATTTGTTACGCTATCTCTTGCTACTTTTAATACTTTAGCCAGTGAATCCAATTGATTCTGAACAAAACCTATCACTTTTTCATTGTTCTGCTTTCCTATTTGTTCTTCGTATTTAAAGAACGCATTTAGCAAAGCTTGTACAACATCCTTGCAAAGAGCAGGATTAGTGTGATCAAAAGTAATTTGAATAGTTTTTGCGTTGGGATCAACAGGCATTACTGTTAACTTCGACATCCATTCTTTTTTTATTATATTTTTTCGATTAATGATGAAATAAAGTTTATTTCCATTTAATAATTCTATAAATTCAGCTTTTTTACCTCGAATTTCAATGATGAAATCTTCATTTTGGATCTTTCCATTCAATACTCCTCTGGCAATCTTTGGAGTACCGTTTTTAGAATAATGTACTTCAATTATGTCCTTTGATCCAGGAGGTATTTGAATGTCAATCCGAGTTCCGCACAAGCTAGAATCTGTAAGCTTTATAGGATCGATGGAAATACCAGTTGATTTATATAAATCTTTTGTCAATAATTTACCTTCTGTAAAAATACTTACCTCAGTTTGTAGTGTTTGAAGTGCTTTATCAAAAAGATATTCTGATCGTAAAAACTCAATAGTCTTGTTTAAATCCGCGCCTTGAGCTACTACTCCCAGAGCCTTGTCTCCAAGGGCTTGTTTCATTTTATCTTCTTCCACTAATTGTAGAACTGCAGTAGATTGATATGTAGGTTTTGTATACCTTAGGTAAATAAATGCTATTCCAGCGAATAAAAGCATGAAGACCAAAGGCAAATACCAATGTCTTGAAATTATTTGACCTAGAATAATAGGATTAAATTCCTTATTAATAATACGTTGTTTTTCTTGACCTATCGCCATTTAATCAAACTCTTAGAAAAATTAAAAATAGAGTCAAGCTAGTTGAAAACAAACTAATCCAAGGAGCTATTTCTGTTAAAATACCACTAGCAATTCTTGGTTTGTAATCAATGTAAATATAGTCGTTACTTTGAACTATCATTTCAGCAGCTTTTATTCCTTCAATCGTTGATAAATCAATTTTAAATACAGAGCGTTTTCCCGACTTATTTTGGCGCATTACCTTAATTGAATTAGAGAATCCATCGTTACTAATTCCTCCTGCCATGGCGATTACCTCCAACAAGGAAGTATTTACATTTTGCAAATAAACCACTTGGGCCTGTCCTCTTCCTGGAAAAACAATTACACGTTGGTTTGATAATCGAATTTGCACAAAAGGACTTTGAAATTGCTTGGATAAAATTTTAGTGAGAGAATCTTCAAGCTGAACAATGGTTAATCCAGCAACAGGATATTGGCCGACAACAGGTATTTCTGCAGTTCCGTCGCTTCTCACAAGATAATCCATTACATTTTGTGTATTTTGGCTCGTGAATTGACCTCCTGCAGAGGCGCCAGCCACACCAGATAAACCATTAATTATACGTTCCCCATTATTTGTAGAAAAGAAAAATAAGAAACGATCACCGGGGCCAATTTTGTAGTCGTCGGAAGGTGCCATTTGCAGAGAATCAAACTTAAAACTTCCATCTTTCGGCGTTTTAAACATTTGATTACTATTTACATTGGTCCAAAAGCGACAGCCTTGTAAAAAAACAAGAGCTGAAATAGAAAATAATATGTATTTGAAGATCCTCATGCTTTTTGTGCAAGCAATTTTTTGTAATATTCCTCCATTTCCCTAACGAGCCTTTTGAAGTGAAATTTTTCCCTAACATTCTCCCAACCTTTCTTGCCCATTTCTTTACGAAGTAACTCGTTATCAATTAAAAAAATCAATTTATCTGCAAATATACGAGCATTATCTGAAGGTACAATGTACCCTGACTCATTATTAATCAAAACATTACTAACACCCCCAACATCGGTTGATATGACTGCCACCTCTGATGCCTGAGCTTCAATAATACTAACCGGAGTTCCTTCATTTTTGGAAGTTAGGCAGATTACATCCATGCCGGCATTAAACGAAGCAATGTCTTTTA
>JBIIHD010000004.1:0-14356 GCA_044236095.1 Crocinitomicaceae bacterium
GGATTTGGAAACAATTTAAAAGAGTTTTCAGAAATACTTGATACTAAAGCTGTATTTTCATAGATCACTTCAAAAACAAAGTTTTTAGTAGTTACTCCCACGGGAGTTCCGTTATCGGTTGCAGTTATAGAAGCATGATAAATTCCAGGTGCAACCCCTGTAGCATCAAACGATGCTTGTAAATCATAAAACTGATCGCTAATAGGGTTAAAAGTATACGAAAAAGCTCCAGATGGAGCATCTGTATTTGATGTGATTTCAATTGATTGTCCTACTTCAGGAGTCATCACTCCAATGTTAAATCCGGTAGTATTTAGACTTTTCAACGTGTCACCAGTATAAACATCAATGGTATCACAAATTGCACTACTTATTAATAGGGGAGGGGTATTTGAAGTTGAAATGCCAGCAACATTGAAATATATTTCTTGTCCATCTAAGAAATCAATTCCGTCATTATTGTTAACTGGTCCATCAAAATTAATTCCAGGCTGATCAAATCGCCCCACTTGAAAATAATCAGTACCATTTCCAACATTAACACCAACTGTAGCCGGAGTACCACCGAAGCCACCAGAACCCATGGAAGCATCACCGGTGGTCCATTGCATGTCTTGGTAACAAAATGAAACATTTCCACCTGCTGAAATAAGAGAATCGGATCCGTTTGAAACAATCAATTGAAATGATGAAACCAAATCATTATGCATGTTAAAATAACCTACTTGATTCCAATTAACAATTAGTGCTGTCGGTGTTATTTTATACCAGACATTCCCTCCATTTCCTAGTGCGTTACCCAGGCTATCGTAACCACCACGAGTATCCACATCTGCCCAAAATGGAGCGATCATATTAAATGACGAATCAGGAAAAGAATTCGAAGTCCAAGTATAGTAAGGAGCAAGAAATGAAATATTTCCATTGTTATTGATGTAAACAGTATCGTATAAATTCCCGTAAAAGTCAAAAGAGAAAGGTAATGATATAGCTGAAGATGAATTGTCATCATTGGGTAGCATAGCCAAAGTAAACGTAGAATCTAAAGGAATCATACAATCACAAACATCATTTTTTTGAATGCCTCCATTGTATTTTACATGTGTTGAATAAGTTACATCACTGAATGAATAGGTGACATTAGGATTTAAATTTCCTGTAAGCTTCAATTGTTGATAATCAGCACTAGAGATAGAAACTGTGTTTTGACCGTATGATACTGATACAGAAACCAAAACGAAGACTAATAATTTTTTCATGGCATTTGAGTTTAGTTACCCTCATCTGACGACGGTTATATAAACTGCGTTGCCTTGTATGTGAAATATTTTATTAATTTAAAAAGTTATACACTTGAAAACGAGATATTTTGAATTGAAATCCGAATTCGTTTTTAATCAGCTCTTGTTTTCCAAAACCGCGCCTGTAATAGGTTTCCAATTTAAAGCTCCATGCTCTTCGAAATTTTGACATTCCAGATTTAAATTGATATAAAGCCAATCCTGTGCGTACTGAAAAAACATTTTGAAGACCTGAATTTAGGTTAAATTGATATTCTGGAGTAATCGCTATATCGGCAAATTCTTGTGTGCAAATACCTCGTACTTTTCTTGCGGGTGTTTTCAGAAATCGTGTTCTAAATTGTAATGCTGGAGTAATGTATTGTTGGTTTTCTCCATAAATTTGAATTCGATCTAGACTGTATTGTGTACTGTTGCGGTAGGCAAGTTCTGGAATCAAATATTTATTAATTTGACTGTGAATCCCGACATTTAAATTTGTTTGATTGAGATTAAAATCTTTTGAAATTCCAAAAGAAACCCCAATGTTTTTAGAAGTTCTCATATAGGCTTGACTATAGCTTGAAAAGTTGATTGATAAGGCAAGTCCAACAATAAATAATGATTTTAGAACTTTCATGTTTAATTAAATGATAAATTTGATAAAGGTTACTTGCTAAAAGAAAAAAGCCGCATGATCGCGGCCTTTTCTTGTATTCAGGTGTATTGGGTTTTACGCTAAAACTTTTGGCGCCGCAGCTAAAATTTCGGAATTTGTTTCTGCCGCAAACTTCTCGAAATTCTTCACAAATTTGCCTGCCAAATTATTCGCAGTTTCATCATATGCGGTTTTGTTTGACCATGTAGAACGTGGATTTAACAGTTCACTCGGCACTCCCTCGCAAGAAGTAGGATACTCTAATTCAAATATGGGTAATTTCTCAAATTCTACTTGATCTAATTTTCCTTCTAAAGCAGCTGTTATCATGGCACGGGTATAGGAAAGTTTCATTCGTTGACCAACGCCATATGAACCTCCAGACCATCCCGTATTAATGAGCCAAACTTTAATATCTTTGCCATCTAATTTCTCACCAAGCAATTTTGCATATTTAGCAGGATGGAGAGGTAAAAAAGCAGCTCCAAATCCTGCAGAAAATGTAGTAGTTGGCTCCGTAATTCCAACTTCAGTTCCAGCTACTTTTGCTGTGTAACCTGACATGAAATGATACATTGCTTGTTCTTTTGTCAATCGAGAAATTGGAGGTAGAACACCAAATGCATCTGCAGTTAGAAAGAAAATATTTTTTGGTGCACCTGCTTTTGAAGGAACCATTATGTTTTCGATGTGATGAATAGGGTAGGATACGCGTGTGTTTTCAGTGATAGATCCGTCTTTATAATCAGGAGTGGATGTTTCTTCGATAAATCCAATATTTTCAAGTAAGGCACCGAACTTAATCGCATCGTAAATTTGTGGTTCTTTTTCTCTTGAAAGGTCAATTGTTTTAGCATAACATCCACCTTCGAAATTGAAAACTGTATTTTCACTCCAACCATGTTCATCATCACCAATTAATCTTCGATTTGGATCAGATGATAGTGTCGTTTTTCCCGTTCCGGAAAGCCCAAAGAAAATTGCTGTGTCTCCGCCTTCACCAACATTAGCTGAACAATGCATCGACAAAACATTTTTTTCGTGAGGTAAAATAAAATTCAAGGCTGAAAAAATACCTTTTTTGATTTCGCCAGTATAACCCGTTCCACCGATTAAAATCATTTTTTTTGTGAAGTTCAGTATGGCAAAATTACTTTGACGTGTGCCATCTTCTTCCGGATTTGACTCAAAACTGGGAACACATAGTATATGCCATTCAGGATTAAAGTTTTCTATTTCTTTATCACTAGGCCTAAGGAACATATTATAGGCGAAAAGATTAGACCAAGGTTGTTCTGTAATTACTCGAATATTCATACGAAATGAATCATCCGCACATGCATGAACATCACGCACGTAGAGGTCTGCTTCATTAACATACGATCTCATTTTGTCATAAAGAGCATCGAATTTTTCGGGACTAAAAGGTATATTTATATCTCCCCACCAAACAGCTTCGTCTGTTTTAGCATCACGAACAATAAATCTATCCTTTGGCGAACGACCAGTAAATTGACCTGTTTCAATAGCCAAAGCACCAGTATCTGTTAAAACCCCTTCTCCTAGAATTATGCTATCCTCAATAAGTTCTGCGGGTGTTAAATTCCAATATTCCGTAGCCAAATTATCAAGGCCTATTGCCTTGCCTAAATCTGCATGCTTTCCAAATTTGCCAATCTTTTCCATGTTATTGCGTGTTGGTATAGTAAAATTAGGTCGTAAAATTACACTTAATGCTACGTTTCATCTGAAAATGAAATCAATAGTTACCAACAGACTGCAATTTTTCTGTTAACAAAAAAATTATGAGATTTTGATAAAAAGTTTTATATTAAGTTAGTGTTTAATTTACACTATCCTAATGCTTTAACCGCATCGTAGCAATTGAATGTGCCTGAACCTGTGGCGTATAAATTATCTTCGGAATCCCTTAATTCGGCACTCATAAAAATGATTGTTTTTCCTTTTTTTACCACATTGGATCGACAAAAAACTTCAGATTGCGATTTAACGGGACGCAGAAAAGAAACCTTTATTTCCAGGGTAGAAACTACTTTCATTTCATCACAAACCAAAGACAAAGCACCTACCCCCATTGTAGCATCCATTAGTGCAGCAATAAAACCTCCATGAGCCACTTTTGGGGTGGATGTGAATTTTGAATCAACATGAAAATGATAAAGACATTCCCCAAGTTCGGGTATTTTAAATTCAAGTCCCAATAAACGACCGAATTCATTGTGATTAATATATTTTTGAATAATAATCTTTCCTAATTCTGTCATTGCGTTAGTTTAATCTTTTGGTAATTAAATCACTCACCTTTTTGTAAAATTGAAAAGGTTGATAAGTACGCCATTCGATGTCATCCAATTCCCCCCCCATATTTACATATAAATCTACTTGAGCCTGTTGAAATTCTTTCAGAACATGGTCATGAAAATTTATCATAGCGATCCATCCTTCTTCAATTTCATCGAACCATTCTTCGTAGTAACAATCATCCGAATAATGAAAATTTAAAACATTTTCGCCGATTAAAATAAAATAGTTAATGCCCGATTCAATCAATTTTTCAATGATATCCCTTTTCAAAATCATAATGTCGTTTTCTATCGCATCGTTCCATTCGCCAATTAATTCGATAATAGCATATTTTTCATCGTAATCAGCAAACAGAATCTTTATAAAGAGAGTAGGGGAACCAATGGAATCCCATTGCGGATGAATGTAAAAGTTGTAAATTGTATTGCTAAACTCGAATTCACTATATTCTCTTCCAAAAAATGGAGAGTGAAAATCTTCCGATGCGACATAATACCCGCGCCATCCGTAAAAAGGTTCTACATAGTGCATGTGCAAAATTAAGTGAACAAAACAAAATCAATCTATTAAATTGAAAGTTTTATTTTACATTTGAATTCAAATTATTTTTTTGCCATGAAATATTACGTTTTTGGTTTTATTTTTTTCCTTTTTATATGCTCTTGCAGCAAGTCTACAACTGAAATTAAACCCGTTGAAGATTCATTTACTTCTTTTGTTCAATCCAATAAAAAAATCGTCGCTTTCGGGTCTGTAAATGTGAAAGAGATATTACAGAAAGCTGATTATCAAAATATTCCAAAATTTGGGTCTATTGTTTCCACTCAATTGGATTTATTTAAGGATGCAGTTAATTTGGATAAACCCATTTATTATGCCGCGGAAGGCCCACTAGAATCTAATTTTACACCGGCTTGTTTGTATTTATTTGCAGAGGTTAAAAATAAAGATTCAGTTCTAACCAAAATAAAATCTCTAGGTTTTGAAATGATTGCAGAAAAAGATTATAATTATTATCAAGGAAATGAATTTAGTATTTCGGTAAAAAACAGTCTGCTTATCGGGGTTTTGAAACCTAAACAAAAAGAATTTAAAGGTGTACTAGAAGAGATTTATAAGCAATCGGAAAATCCTAAGAAAGAGGATAAAATAGCTCAATTAGTGAAATCGAAATCTGATATTGTTACTAATTTGAGTTTAGAAAGCTTTTACTCAACATCAAACACCGATCTGGAAAAGAAATCAGAAAGTGTTAAACAGCTTATTTCTTCGATGGTCAAGGATTCGTATATTTCTAATACGCTCAATTTTAAACCGGGTGAATTAGAATTTCAAACTGTTAATTATTTCTCGGATAAATTAAAATCGGTTATTCCACTTAAAGAAAATCCTACAACTGATATCCTAAAAAATATGGGTAAGGGTGAACCAAGGTTAGGGGTATTAATCCAATCCGATTTTAAAAAGTTCAATAATTTTATTCAAGAAATCGATGTATTCAAGGACATAGCTAATTTTATTTCAATTTTAGTTCAAGATGATAATGACCTACAGAATTTTTTTGGTAATATTTTAAATGGAAAATTGGGAGTATTGGTTTACGATGATCCTGAAAATAGGGATAGCTTTGTTCCTGTTGGTAATTTGTATGTTGGGCTCGGTTCAAATGGACAAGGGATCATTGAGAAATTGAATATTCCTTTTTTACCATTAATACAAAAGAATATTTCTGAGGATCATATTCTTTTGTACACAAATGACGAATTTAGTCCTTCAGGTGAATTATTTAAAGTTCCGGATGGATGTGAAAATTTTGGTGCGAAACCTGTAAGTGCTTTTGTTAATTTAGATGAATTTCCAACTGGGAATCTTGATTCAGAAATAGGAGAGCGATTAATTGAGAAACTGGATTTTGCTTACTTGGAATATGGAATTGATGGCGGAAAGTTAAAAATTAAATCCAAGGATTCGAAGACGAATATTTTGAAACAAGTTGTTGATCAATTTTTGGGACAACTATCTGAAGATCTTTTAAAATTAGCTTTTTAATCGCCGTGGGAAAGGACAAATTAAGACGTTTTGCAATTGTAGAGGATTATCCACATTTTATTCAACCACCACTTGGTGAAGTATGCCAGTACAAAGGAAAATGGAAGTCGGAGTATTTTAAAAATGAAAATCCAATAGTTGTAGAACTTGGATGTGGGAAAGGAGAGTATTCTGTAGGGCTAGCATCGCGATATCCAAATGTGAATTACATTGGCGTTGATATTAAAGGAGCTCGAATGTATATTGGTGCGAAAGAAGCCTTAGATAAAAAATTGAACAATGTTGCATTTTTAAGAACAAAAGTAGATTTTATTTCAAACTCATTTTCCCCTGGTGAGATAGATGAAATTTGGCTTACATTTTCAGATCCTCAACCTAAAAAACCTAACAAACGACTATCTTCCAAGATTTTCATTGATCGATATCGCGCCATTTTAAAACCGGGTGGTTTCATTCATGTGAAAACAGATAGTGACTTACTTTTCGAATTTACAGAGGAAGAAATCCACAAGCATAATTATCCTTTCGAAATACTAAGTTGGGATATATACAAAGATTTAAATCATTTAAAAACTGAAGAGGAAAGAGAAATTTTGCAAATCAAAACGCATTATGAAAAATTATTTTCTGCAAAAGGAAGTGTTATAAAATATGCGAAATTTCAAATTTTATAATTTCTTTTTTTGTGTTACCTTTGAGGTATGAAGTTGTTTGCTTTATTTTTTAGTTTCTATATTTTCGTTCTATCTCTTGCTCCGAATATGAAGGGCTTTGAGTTGTTGAAAATTGGAAATTTAATTGAGCATTATGAACTTCACAAGGAAAGAAGTCCTGATTCAACTTTACTCGGTTTTATTAAAGAGCATTATTTTAATGCAGATATTGAAAACGAAAAGGAACATCAAGAGATGCCATTTAAATTGAATACAAACTTTGTGGCTTCTTTATTTATTGAAAATAAAGCACAGATTATATTTGAAGATTCTCCTTTCACTGAAATTCCTTCCATTCAAAAACCGATTTCAAAAGAATTATACTATTCTTTCAGTTCAGACTATTGCATCTGGAATCCTCCAAGAATTTAACTCTGTTGGGTAAAATCTTACCCGCTTTGATGAGTTATTAATTTTTTGGATGTTTTTATGTTAAATCGTATTATTTTTTGGTCGATTCAAAACAAATTAATTGTAGCTGTTTTGACTTTTATTCTGGCTGTTGTTGGAGTTTATTCTCTCAAACAATTACCCATAGATGCTGTTCCGGATATTACCAACAATCAGGTTCAGATAATTACATCTTCCCCATCGTCAGGTGCAGAGGACATTGAACGTTTTGTAACATTTCCGGTAGAGCAAACCATGACAACCATTCCTGGTATTGAGGAAATGCGTTCATTTAGTCGCTTTGGTTTATCAGTTGTTACTGTAGTTTTCAAAGAAGATATTGATCCATATTGGGCAAGACAACAGGTTTCTGAGCGACTTTCTGAAGCAAAAAATCAAATTCCTCCAGGTTTTGGAGAACCAACGATGGCTCCACTCAGTACAGGTTTAGGTGAAATTTTTCAATATACCATTCGTGCTAAAAAAGGTTTTGAATCTCAATACGATGCTACAGAATTAAGAACGATTCAAGATTGGACAATTAGAAGGCAATTGCTCGGTGTACCTGGAGTTGCAGATGTAAGTGGCTTTGGAGGAAAACTTAAAAACTACGAAATAGCCATTGATCCCATTAAATTGAAATCTCATGATTTGACCATTGCAGATGTTTTTCAAGCAATCGAAAAAAACAATGGAAATACCGGAGGGGCATACATTGAAAGACATTCTATGACTACTTACATTCGTACGAATGGGTTGATACAATCTTTGACAGATATTGAGAATATTCCACTATCAGAGACCGAGAATGGAATGCCGGTTTTGGTGAAAAATGTTGCTGTAGTTAATTTAGGATCAGCGGTTCGATATGGGGCATTAACCTGGAATAACAAAGGCGAAGCAGTTGGTGGAATCGTCTTGATGTTAAAAGGAGCAAATTCTTCAGAAGTTATAGAGTCTGTCAAAGAACGAATAGAACAAATAAAGAAATCATTACCGGTTGGTGTTGAATTAGATGTGTATTTAGATCGAACGAATTTGGTGAATAGAGCGATTTCAACTGTTACCACAAATCTCATTGAGGGAGCTTTAATTGTGATTTTTGTATTGGTTTTATTGCTAGGAAATTTACGCGCAGGATTGATTGTCGCTTCGGTTATTCCGCTTGCCATGCTCTTTGCAATTACTTTGATGCACATTTTTGGTGTATCAGGAAATCTTATGAGTTTGGGAGCTCTTGATTTTGGTTTAATCGTCGATGGAGCAGTAATCATTGTAGAATCTACCTTACACATTTTACATAACAAGGGAAGTAAAAGACTGACACAACAAGAAATGAATGAGGAGGTATACTCATCCGCCTCAAAATTTAGCAAAAGTGCAGTTTTTGGTCAAATTATTATTTTGGTTGTTTACCTTCCAATTTTAGCGCTTGTTGGAATCGAGGGTAAAATGTTCAGGCCTATGGCTCAGACTGTTATGTTTGCTATCTTGGGTGCGTTGATCCTTTCGTTGACGTATGTCCCTATGATTTCATCGCTCGTTTTATCTAAAAAAGTGAAACATTCTAAGACAATAAGTGATCGAATAGTTGATTTTTTCAAAGCTATTTATAAGCCTGCATTACGAAGGATTATTCGTTTGAATAAAATATCTCTAGGATTAATATTGGGACTTTTAGTGCTCAGTATTTCTCTTTTCGGAAGTCTTGGTGCCGAGTTTATTCCCTCTTTGGATGAAGGTGATTTTGCGGTAGAAACCAGGTTAATTACCGGATCCGGTTTGAGTAAAACGATTGAAGCCACAACAATAGCATCAGATCTTTTGATAAAGGAATTTTCTGAAGTTAAAGAAGTAGTAGGTAAAATTGGTACTGCTGAAATTCCAACGGATCCAATGCCGATAGAAGCGTGCGATTTGATGATTATTTTAAAAGATAAAAATGAGTGGGTTAGTGCTGAAAATAAAGAAGAATTAGCCGATAAAATGCAAAAGAAATTAGAACAAAAACTTCCCGGAGTTTCCTTTGGATTTCAGCAACCCATTCAAATGCGATTTAATGAATTAATGACAGGTGCCAAGCAAGATGTCGTTGTTAAAATTTACGGCGAAAATTTTGAAGATTTACAAAATTATGCTGAGAAAGTTGGCTCACTTTCCCGGGGGATTGAAGGTGTACAAGATGTATATGTTGAAGAAATGAGTGGATTGCCACAAATGATTATTAAGTATAATCGAGAAGCAATTTCGAAATATCAAGTAAGTATAGATGAGATTAATAGTGCAATTAATATTGGTTTCGCTGGACAACCTGCTGGATTGGTATTTGAAGGAGAAAAGCGCTTTGATTTGGTTGTTAAATTAGATTCTAATGCCCGTCAAACTCCAGATGACTTGAAGCAATTAACGGTAACTTCCGAAAATGGGAAGCA
Source organism: Crocinitomicaceae bacterium (assembly GCA_044236095.1). Taxonomy (GTDB): domain Bacteria; phylum Bacteroidota; class Bacteroidia; order Flavobacteriales_D; family Crocinitomicaceae; genus UBA952. The sequence goes on from JBIIHD010000004.1 coordinate 9,848, forward strand.
AATTCCATTAAATGAGCTAGCTCAGGTTTCATTGGAAAACGGCCCAAATCAAATTCAACGAGATGATGCGAAAAGGAGAATTTTTGTCGGATTTAATGTTCGTGGAAGAGATGTTGAAAGTATCGTAAATGAGCTTAAAACTAAGATGGATAATAATTTAAAATTAAAACCTGGTTATTACGCAACATTTGGTGGTACATTCAAAAATCTTGAAAATGCTCGCGACAGATTATTGATTGCTGTGCCCGCAGCGTTATTGTTGATTTTTTTCTTACTCTATTTAACCTTTAGTTCTTTGTTACAAGCAACATTGATATTTAGCGCAATACCTTTAGCAGCCATTGGTGGAGTTATTGCTTTATGGTTGAGAGATATGCCTTTTTCTATTTCTGCAGGAGTTGGATTTATTGCCTTGTTTGGAGTTGCTGTTCTGAATGGAATTGTTCTTATTTCTGAGTTTAATTCATTGGCAAAACATGGCCATACCAACGTAATTCGTCTCATTTTAATCGGAACTGAAAATCGAATAAGACCTGTTTTGTTAACAGCATTTGTTGCTTCATTAGGATTTTTACCAATGGCCCTTTCTCATGGAAGTGGGGCAGAGGTGCAAAAGCCTTTAGCGACAGTTGTAATTGGTGGTTTGGTTACAGCAACAGTTTTGACTTTATTTATTTTACCGATTCTTTATTTTTTAGCGACTAAAATGAAAAAAAAGAAAATTAAATTGAATGCTGTTGTTATTCTTTTTTCATTCATTTCCTTTCAGTTTTTTGCACAGACTGATATGAACTTGCAGTCATGTTTGGATTCAGCTAAAGCGAATAATAAATATTTAAAATCCTTAACAAAAAAAGTAGAAACAGAACAATTAAGAGGTAATGCGATTCTTTTTCCAAAAACAGGAGCAAGTTTCATGCTTGGGCAATATAATTCTTATTACGCATGGGATAACAACCTAACCATTTCGCAATCAATTCCATATCCCACCATTTTTAAGGAAGAAAAAGAATTGGGAAATCGGAAATCAAATTCAATTCAATTAGATTATTCCATTGCTTGGTTAGACATAAAACGTAAAATCGAATCTGCTTATGATACCTATCAATATTTGTGGTCAAAAAGAAAAATTTTGGAGAAACAAGATTCAATTTTGAATATTATGCAAACTAAAATGCAGGTTCAAAAGGAGCTTCAGGAAATCACCAAATTTGAATTTTCGGTTGTTCAGACTCGCAGAAAATCGATTCAATATCAAATGGATATGTTACTTCGTGAAGCTGACAATCAAAGATTGGTTTTAGAAAGTCTGATTCAAAATGGAAATTTGAATATCAAAATAAAGCCTGAACCTTATTACGTAAAACAAATACTTCTCATTCCAAATGATACTAGTTGGTTAAATCACCCCATTTTAGATAAGTATTCAACTGAAATGGATGTCTTGGAGCAGCAGAAACAAGTTCAAAAAGCGCGTAATTTACCTGAGTTTTCATTGGCCTATTTTAATCAAACACTAGTCGGCTATCAAAATGTTAATGGAACAGACAAACCGTTTAATCAAATGAATCGTTTTCAGGGAGTTCAGTTGGGAGTGGATTTTCCACTGTTAAACAAAGGCTATAAAAATCTTCAAAAAGTAACTGATATGGAGAAAAATCAAGTTTTACTTGAGTCAGAAAATGTTTCTATGGAATTAAAAAATCAACTGAAGCAATTGCAAAATCAGTATCAGCAATTATTAACAGGAATGGAATTATATGAAAATCAGCTTATTCCTGAATCAAGATTAATGGAAAATGAAGCAAAAATTTCTTGGCAATCGGGTTCAATTTCACTTTTAGAATTTTTTCAAATCAAGGAAATGACTTTAAAAACGGAATTCGAATATTTGGAGATTAAACACAATTTAAATCAATCGGTCACACTATATAACTGGTATGCCCAAAAATAATAGGATATGAGACATGTTATTTATTTCGCTATTTTATCAATATTACTTTCTTGTTCCCAGGAGGTGAAAAAGCCACAGGAAAAACGCAAAAAAGTACTTCAAACAGTTACGTTAACTAAAAAGCAAGTGGAGGACTTTAAAATTCAACTTGCTATTCCTGAAATAAAATCTATAGGATTAACCATTCAAGTAAATGGTAAAATGGAGGTTCCCCCTTCAAATAAAACATTTATTACAGTTCCATTTGGTGGTTTTGTTAAATCAATTTCTGTTTTAGATGGAGAAATTGTAAAGAAAGGTGATGAGTTGCTAACGATTGAACATCCTGAAATAATTCAAATTCAACAAGAATATTTGGAAATTCAAGCTTCAATGGAATTACTAAATTCGGAAGTTGAAAGGTGCGAAATATTAGTTAAAAATGAAGCTGGAAGTTTAAAGAATTTACAAACCGCCAAGGCAAATTATAATATTGCCAAAGCGAAAATTTCCGGATTAAAGGCCAAGTTAGAAATGGCAGACGTAAATTTGAAACAACTGAACAACGGAGATATTCAACGTGTAATTTCAATTAAAGCCCCATTTGACGGTGTCGTGACAAAAATTATGGCTAATGTGGGAGAATTTTCTCCAGAAACCAACGATTTAATGGAAATTATCGACTTAAAACACACACATGCGGAATTATTCGTTTTTGAGAAAGACGCTTACTACATAAAAGAAGGACAAAAAGTGAAATTGAAACTAGTGGATAATAATAAGGAGTATACAGCTACAGTCTATCTTGTAGGTAAAGAAGTTAGTAAAGACCACACCCTAAAAGTTCATTGTCATTTAGATAAGGAGTCAACGGATTTACTTCCGGGAACTTTTTTCAAAGCGAGCATTTTAACTGATCCAAGTGAGATGCAAACTGTTGCTTCTGAGGCAGTAGTTAAAATTCAAAATAAAGATGCTATATTTGTTCATACTAAAACCTACGGTGATAAAATGGAGTTTACCCCTTTTTATGTTCGGGTTTTGAAGCAAGATTCAGGAATGACGGCATTTGAATACGATAGTAAAAAGCCTAGCGGAAATCAGCAAGTTGTTATAAAAGAAACGTTTGAAGTTCTATCTACTTTTTTAAAAATTAATCAAAATGAAGAAGAGTAATGTAAGCAATATCTCATTATTGGGATTTTTAATTATTTCAGGAATGCTATTTTTTCAATCATGTGAAAAAGAGCATGAAGGTTGTGATGAGGATAATATTAGCATTACTGGCGACGATGATAGTCATAACCAAGGACAAAATTGTATGCAATGTCACAAAAATGGAGGAGAAGGCGAGGGGTGTTTTGTAGTGGCAGGTACAGTATATGATAGTTTACAAACAAGTACTGTTCAGTCTGGATTAATTGAATTTTATACCGAGCCAAATGGTGGTGGCCAAAAAATGAAAACTATTGAGATAGACTCAAAGGGTAATTTTGACACTATCCCACTAAGTGTGTAAACTGAAAGTTTCATAAAATCAGTCTATCTTCAAATATAATCATAAATTGATTAAGAATGGTTCCCCAATCCCGTATTGGCATAGTCCATTTTTTAGTTGCTTCCTGAACTGCTAGGAAAGTAGACTTTAAAACAGCGTCATCAGTTGGGAAAGACATTTTATTTTTGGTATATTTTCTAATTTTTCCGTTCAGATTTTCTATCAGATTGGTGGTGTAAATGATTTTTCGGATCTCCAAAGGAAAATCGAAGAATACAGTAAGTTCATCCCAGTTTGATCGCCAACTTTTGATAGCATAGCTGTATTTGCTATTCCATTTTTTATCCAAAGCGTCAAGTGCATGTAAAGCAGCATCTCTATTAGGAGCGCCATAAATATCCTTCATGTCCTTAGCAAACTCTTTTCGATCTTTCCAAACAACGTATTTACAGGCATTACGTATTTGATGAACAACACAGATTTGAGTAGCAGATTGAGGAAAAACGGATTTAATTGTATCGGTAAAACCGTTTAAATTATCAGTTGCAGTAATCAAAATATCCTCCACTCCACGAGCACGTAAATCAGTTAAAACAGTCATCCAAAAGGCGGCTGATTCGTTTTTTCCGAGCCATAAACCTAACACTTCTTTTTTACCATCACGCTTTAGTCCAACGGCAATGTAAATAGTCTTATTAATCACCTTGGAGTTTTCGCGTACTTTAAAGGATATACCATCCATCCAAACGATTAAATAAATCGGTTCTAATGGTCTATTTTGCCAAGACACAATATCACTTGCAACTCGATCTGTAATACGTGAAATGGCAGAAGTTGAAACCTCAAACTCATATATATCCTTGATTTGTTCTTGGATATCACTCACGCTCATTCCTTTAGCATACAAGGATACAATTATGGTTTCCAGTCCATCAATCATATTCCGTCGTTTGGGAACAGCAATGGGATCAAAACTAGCATCTCGGTCGCGTGGAACTAAAATTTCTGTTTCACCAAAGGATGTTTTAATTTTCTTGGTAGAATGACCATTCCTGTAGTTCTTGTTTTCGCTGATTTG
>JBIIHD010000153.1:0-4450 GCA_044236095.1 Crocinitomicaceae bacterium
TCTCTCTCTCGCTTTTTTTACTTTTTCTTCCCAAGAATCGTCATTTCGAGTTCTTCTGTTGCTGTAATCTCCAATCTTAGGTTGCGCAATTTTTTTCTTTCCTGTCAGAACCTCATAAGCCTCCTGAATCAGGATAAATTTTGCTTGTGCTTCAGGTGAACCATTTCGATCGGGATGGTAATGAAATGCCAATTTTCGATAGCTGCTTTTAATCTCAGTCAAACTCGCATTATCGGGTAAACCTAAAATCTGATAGTATTTCCTCATGAATTGATGCTCAGTTTTTTAATTGTTTCTTTTCGATCTAATTTATCACCATGATTGTAGCAGAATTGGTCCAAATAATAAACTGCACGAGGTTTATGAATACCTAAAAAATCGAAATTAAGCTTGGTCGTTGTTTCCTGAGATTCAATTACAAGCACTATTTTTTCTCCTAACAAGTCATCAGGAGCTCCAAAAACAAAAAAAGGCTTCTGAATTAATTTAGAAAGTTCTCGTTCTATTTCTTCAATCTGAATTTTTATCCCACCTGAATTTACCGTAAAATCCGCTCGTCCTAACCATTTAAATGATTTTGAATCAATTAGCTCAATTACATCGTTAGTCTCAATCGGATTTTTATCTAATTGGGGGTAATTGATTTTAAGTGTCTTGTTTTTCCCGTATTCAAAAGTGATTCCGGGTAAAGCTTGGTAATAATTTTCCGAATGATATCCAACCCTTTTCAATGCAACATGACTCGCGGTTTCCGTCATTCCGTAACTGTGAAAAACGGTAATTTTCTCCTCGACTAATTGCTGAATTAATTTCTCATTTAAAGGCGCACCTCCCACCAGTATTGATTTGATATATTTTAATTTTCCTGGAGTTTCATCAAGTGCTTTAGCCAATTGCATAGGAGTTATCGCAATAAAATCTATGTGTTTTTCAAAATTCAAAAGCGGACTAGACGTAGCTTTCTGGACATACAATTTCATCTTGGACTCCAATGTACGCACAAGCATCATTTTTCCTCCTATAGTTGTCAATGGTAAACACAACAAAGCACACGATTGCTCATTTAAATTAAAATAATTTAGAGTATTTCTTGCAGAGAAAACAATTCCTGGTTTACTGAGCTGAATTTCTTTTGGAGTGCCTGTTGATCCGGAAGTATGAACCATTATATGCAAATTCTGCGATCTCCATTCATTTATAAATGCATTGACTTCATTTTGTACGGAGTCTTCACACCAAATAGTATCCAAGATTTGATTCACGAAATAAAATTACCTAATCGAATTGATTGACATTTGTGAATAATCAAAAGTTATCCATACGATGCTGTCATTAAGGAACACAATAAAGTGTATCGTACCAGGGAGAAAAACCAGCCCAAATTCCCACGGCTTGACCTTTTAAATTTGTTTTGACATTCAGTGGAGAAGCAAAAGGGCTTCCCTGATTATCAATTTGTTCTCTTCTCGTTCGGAAAAATTCGTAAATTTCATATTCCATTTTTGAAAAACGAACCACTACTTTGTCAAATTTTCGATAAAAACGTCTATATTCCTCCAAATGTGTTGTGTCTTTTCGCTTGTGTGGATTCCCATAATCTAAAACACGGTACGTACCATTCCAATATTTATCTCGAATATAGCCACCACTTGGTCTTTTGAAATAAGTATCGATAGGAGAGCCATTAAAGTCATGTATTCGTTTTACCTCCCAAAAATAGGCGTCATTGGTTGTTGTTGGGTCATAAAAAGTGGCAATAGATCGTCCATAATCCGACTGCGAATCATCCGGTTTCCAATATAAAGAGCTTAAAGGAATAGGATTCAACAAATTCGTTTCACCGTAAACATAATTTCCCTCATGCAGAATGGAAAGACGATGTGTTTTTCCTACCTTTCCTACGAAATTAGAATCCAATGTTGAATAAACCATAATTGGAAGTAATACAACCTCTTCCGGTTCTAATTCAAGAATTTCACTAATGGTCGAAATGGATTCTTGGGGTAAATCTACAATGGAATATGGATTTAGTTGAACTGAGTCACCATCAATCGTCATGTATACATTTGCATCAGATATAAATGAAGTTAAATATGACGACAAATCTGTTGGCGCATATATATCTTGGGTTTTGGACAGTATCACGACTGGAAATTCATTTGTATAAATTCGTCCCTCTACTACAATTTTATTATCGTAATTAGGGATATCAATTTTCACTTCTTTGGTACATGAAACCAAGAAAAATGAAAGTAGGGTTAAGTAAATAATTATTTTGATGATCAAGAGAAATGCTATTCGTACGAAATTACGAAAATATCCTCATTATCTTTTTTAAAAAATTTTTCTTCTCTTGCAAAAGCTTCGATTCCGATGGGGGTTTTAAGCTTATTGAGCGTATTTAATGTTTTATCTAGTTCTTTTTTTGTCTTTGTGCGTTGTTCATTCAATTCAGTTAATTTGATATTCTGTTTAATTAATTGAAAAACATCCCAATCATCTAGAAATAAGGCATATAGAAAAAAAACAATCGTTGTAACCAAAAACTTGTTTTTGACCCATTTGAAAATTTTTTTCTTCACAGTTTTTTTTCATAAAAGTAGTTGAATAGAATTATAGTATTCTAATGTATGAACAAACTTTTTAATAGAAAAATGTTGAAGGATTTAAGATAATATAACGTCTGCCAAGTTTTGTTTCTCTAAATTTATGGTTTTACTAATTTTTGTATCCTTTTTTATGGGATTTATCCAAAAAGATGCCTTGATATCAACTTTGATAACTTACCTAGGAATAAGTTTAGGTTATTTGAATAGAGGTGTACTTTTTCTTATTTTATTTACGAGTGAGCAAATCGGGCTTTTTAGTTTGATTATCACGGTAGGCTTACTCTTTGCGCAACTAAGCAATTTGGGGAGTATTTACGTTACATGGCGTTTCTTTCCTTTTTTTCGCAATGTGGATCGAAAGCATTACGGTTTTTTGTTAATGAATTGCCTTATTATTCTGCTTGGAATTCTAATTTTCACTTTTTTATATTGGTTTTTTAAAGAGGATATTTCGGGATTTTATAGCCAAAAATCAACCGCATTTTTAGATTATTATTACTGGATTATTCCTTTAGGCATCGCAAATGTGTATTTTATCATATTTGACTTTTATCTCAGGGGATTACATAAAAATATTCTATCTATTTTTCTTCAGGAAATAGTATTACGAAGTATAACATTAATTCTTCTTGCACTTTTTGCATTCGAGCTCATCAATTTCCATCAGTTTTTAGTTTTTAACTTAATCGGTTATTTCATTCCAACCATTATTTTATTGTTTTATTTGTTGAAAATCCGTGAATTACATTTGTCTATTAAGTCCATTACGATTCCCAAAAGATTTCGTAAAATTCTGTGGAATTTCAGTTTATTCAGTTATATCAATACAATGACAAATCTAATTGTGATTTCTCTCGACACGATGATGATTGCCTCATTCATAGGATTAACTGCTACAGGAGTTTACACTAATATTATCTTTCTCACCTCTGCAATTCAAGTTCCATATCGTTCAATAATTCGAGTTAGTTCGCCGTTAGTTGCCAAATATTGGAAGGAAAAAAACATGAAGGAAATGCAAAATTTGTATCAAAAAGTAAGCTCTGTGGGGATGTTAATTGGAACCTTTACTTTCTCTTTGATTTGGATTAATCGTATTGAAATTTTTTCATTTCTTCCACCCGAATATCAACCGGGGATTCTGGTTTTTCTATTTCTCATGATGGGTCGAATTATCGATATAATTTGTGGCTTGAACGGCACTATTTTTTCTACATCGCGGAAATTCAAATACGATCTCATCTTTTCAATTTTTCTATCGTTAACAGTATTTATTTTAAATTATTATTTCATTCCAACATACGGGATTGCAGGCGCTGCCCTTTCTACGGGATTTGCATTTGTGGTTTATAATTTAGCTCGTTTGTGGTACGTTTATTATGTATTTAAAATCCACCCATTTACGAGAGAGTTGTTTTATATTTTCTATTTATTTATGGGTTTGATTTTTCTTAATGAAGTATTTTTTATGTTAACATTTTTTGATAATCGAGTCATTTCGATAATTCTAAAATCTGTTGTTTTTTCAATTTGTTATCTTCTTCCCATATTCATTTTTAAATGGGAACCTGAGTCTATAGCATATTTACATAAATGGAGGAGAAGATTGATGGCTAGAAAGTGAAAAAAGTTTTTGAAATATGAACCATTCAAGTTGTTAAGTTTGTACGCTAAAAATTTTCATATGAAAAATATATTTGTTTTTATTATTGTTATGAATCTTTTCAATTCTTTCAGTCAAGTAACTGAAAAATATAATGAAGATTCCCCGAAAATGGGTGAAGAAGTTGCAAGGTATTTAAAGAAATACCACATTACATTGTATAATCTATTAATAAAAA
>JBIIHD010000154.1:0-4376 GCA_044236095.1 Crocinitomicaceae bacterium
TGCATTCATAGAAACTCCAAGTAGAGCCTACAATTTGCTGGATGTATCACTGTCCTTTGAAATTAGAGGTGAAATTCCGATTCAATTGAACCTAGGTTGCAAGAACATTCTAAATGAGCGTTATATTGATCATCTTTCTCGCCTAAAGAATATTGGAATGCCGGGGCCCGGCAGAAATTTTTATTTAAGTTTTACCTATAATTTATCGCAAAATCTGAAAAACAAATAATATGAAAAAGTCAATTTTTATTTTTGGGGTATCAATTCTTACAATTGTGCTAGTCCAGTCTTGTAATAAAAACAAATGTCATGAATGTCACTACGATGATGCAAGTGGAAATGAAATTCCATTGGGTGAAAAATGTGGAGATGAACTTGAAACTTTGGAGGCAAATGGTTATACAGATACAACAGGAAATTACGTTGTACATTGCCACGGTCATTAATAAAAAAGGCTTTCAATTGATTATTTAACTTCTTGCGTTCAAAATTTTTTTCAGAATAGCTATGACTTCATGAGGTTGCTCAATGTGAGCCATATGTCCAGCGTTTTTAATGATAAATAAATTTTCGTGAGAACTTAATTGGTTTTTTATGAAATCTGTCTCAACAAGTCGATCAGAAAGACCGTGAATCACATAAAAATTTTTAGGATTTTGATTTAGTTCCGTTGTAAAATCATTTCGTTCGCGCATACACAATGAAGCATAGGCAATAGATTCAGGCGGAATATTCATTGCTTCACGCATTAATTGATTAATCTCATTTGGAAAGTTGTCAGGTTCCCCAAACAAATTTGGAATTGCTTCTTGAATAAATATTTTCTTTGCTTTGAATGCGATTTCAGCTACTCGAACTCGATCTTTTTTCTTCTGTACTGTGTCAGTCCAAAAATTAGAATTCAATAAAATTACTTTTTCACATCGAACATCAATTTTCTTTAAAAGTAGTCCAATATATCCACCCATGGAATGTCCAACAACTGAATAAGATTTCAATTTCAGGTTATCAATAACTCGAATCACTTCTTGAGCCATGAAATCGATACTCGGAATTTCTCCATCGTCTTGAAGTATAGAATTTCCGTGACCGGGAAGATCAATTAAAATTTTTTGACCTGTTAATTCATGTAAATTCAGATAATTCCACATGGAAAGTGATTCTAAAAATCCATGTAGAAAAACGATTGGTTTTCCTTCTCCTGCAATTGTAAAATATAACACTTTTAGGAATTCATGATAGCTTCGATTTCTTCTACTTCAAGAGGAATATCTTGCATCAAATTAAACGGTTCTCCTTTTTCTTGAACCACTAAATCATCTTCTAGTCGAATTCCTAACCCTTCCTCCGGGATGTAGATTCCTGGCTCACAAGTAAATACCATTCCTGCTTGAATTGGCTCATTCCAGAGTCCAACATCATGTGTGTCAAGACCAAGAAAGTGAGACGTTCCGTGCATAAAATATTTTTTATAGGCTGGCCAATCAGGATTTTGATTTTTTATATCATCGAGCGTGATTAATTTCAGATTTACTAATTGTTCTTCCATTAATAAACCGACTTGCTTGTGATATTCCGCCATTATTGTTCCCGGAACTAACAGCTTTTGAGCATCCTTTTTTACATGTAACACAGCGTTGTATACTTCTTTTTGTCTACTTGTAAATTGACCATTTACCGGAATGCAACGTGTTAAATCGGATGCGTAATTGGCATATTCAGCTCCAACATCAAGTAAAATCACCTCACCATCTTGGCACTGTTGATTGTTTTCAATGTAATGCAAAACACACGCGTTCTTTCCAGATGCTACAATAGGTGTATAAGCAAATCCTTTTGAACGATTTCTTAGAAATTCATGCGCAAGTTCGGCTTCAATTTCGTGTTCCCATATTCCTGGCTTGATGAATTTTAATAATCTACGAAATCCGGATTCTGTAATTTTACAAGCTTTTTGCATCAACTCTATTTCTATTGAATCCTTGATAGATCTGATTTTATGCAAGATTGGAGCTGATTTCAAAACACGATGAGCAGGAAAATCTTGTTTAACTTTTTTGATGAATCGATCCTCTCTGGTTTCAACATCAGTATTTGCCCGTAAATGTTCGTTCGTATTAAGATAAATTCCTTCGGCTTCAGCCATCATTTGTTTAAAAATCGAGTGGAATTGTTGAAGCCAGTAGACGGTTTTAATACCTGAAGTTTCAAATGCAGCTTGCTTCGTTAGTTTTTCTCCTTCCCAAATTGCGATATGTTCACTTGTTTCTTTCAGAAATAGTACCTCTCGATGCACTGGATTGGAACATTCAGGAAAAATCACTAGAATTGATTCTTCTTGGTCAACACCCGATAAATATAAAATGTCACGATGTTGCTGAAATGGCATAGTGCTATCTGCGCTGATTGGATAAATATCATTCGAATTAAAAACAGCTAATGACTTTTTTTCCATTCGTTCAATGAATTTTTGTCTATTTTTAATAAAAAGTTTGGAGTCGATTCGATCGTATTTCATTTTGAATATTTAGCGCACTAAAATTACATAAAGTTTTAGAAAAAAGATGATTTCGTTCTTCGGGTATTTTATATCGATTGATGATAAGCTTTTTACTAAATTTGTTTTTTAAAATATGGGCATTTTTTACGGTTTAGATGGGGTAGAGGTGATAAAAAAGCCTGTTGTTACAATAGGTACGTTTGACGGTGTTCATTTAGGTCATCAAAAAATTATCGAGAACCTAATTGAGAAAGCTCAAAAAGTGGGGGGAGAATCTGTACTATTTACTTTCTCGCCTCATCCAAGAATGGTTTTATTTCCAGATTCGCATAATTTACAATTGATTCAAACCCAGCATGAAAAGTTGAAAAAACTAGAAAAGACCGGTATTGACCATATTGTAATATTTCCATTTACCTTCGATTTTTCTAGATTAACAGCAATGGAATTTGTTCGTGATATTTTAGTCAATAAGTTAAATATTCACACCATTGTAATTGGTTACGATCATCAATTTGGACGAAATAGAGAGGGAAATATCCAGTACTTAAAAGATGTTTCGGCAACATACGATTTTGAAGCGATAGAAATTCCAGCTAAAGAAATTGATGATGTTAATGTTAGTTCAACAAAAATTAGAAAAGCCATTCTGAGTGGTGATATTGAACTTGCAAATCAGTATCTAGGTTCACCGTTTACTCTTCAGGGCGTGGTTCATGAAGGAAGGAAATTGGGGCGTCAACTCGGTTTTCCCACTGCAAATATTCAAGTGAATGAAGGAACAAAAATACTTCCCGGAAATGGAGTATACATAGTTGAAATCACTCACAAAAATAGATTATATAAAGGTGTTATGAATGTTGGATTTAGACCTACAGTTGAGCAAAGTGCACCAATTCAAATAGAAATCCATATTTTTGACTTTCAGCAAGAAATTTATGGTGAGGAATTAGAGGTTGCTGTTCTTCGTAAAATTAGAAATGAAATTAAATTCGAAAACCTTGAAGAATTATCCAATCAGATTAAAAAAGATATTGCTTTTACTCGCGATTATTTTACAAAGTTTTCTTCCTAATCCATGTAAAGGTCAAGAGTTTGAATTCCATATTTACAATTGGGAAGAATTGCAATCCGCCAATCCAGATACGATCTATGGAATCAGTTTTGCAAAAGATAAAATAAGTGAATTGCCTGTTGACTTAGCAAATTTTAAGAACCTACGTTATTTGAATTTAAATCGAAATAAGTTTTCCAGCCTTCCTGACTTTCTGGATTCTTTGAAAAATTTAGAGGTTTTTGAAGCTGCAAGAAATTCATTCAAAATCTTTCCTTTAGTTTTGACGCGATTGCCAAAAATTAGAGAGTTTAATTTTTACCGCAATGATATTGAAGTAATTCCAGACTTAATAAAAAATAACACGAAATTGGAGAAACTAGATTTAAGTGATAATTCAATTTCATCTGTCCCGGGATCATTATTTAGTATTGAAAATTTAAAAACAGTAGATTTTACGGGAGTAAGATTTGGGCCGCGTTATCAGGATTTTCTAAGAAATCAACGAAAAGATATTGTTTGGATTTTAGATCCTCCCTGTGATTGTATGGAGTAATAATCAATACTTTAAATCGTTGCATCCCAATGAACTATACTATTTTTTTTTATTGAATTATTCTTATTAATTTTAGTTGAACTTATCAAAGGTTAATCTTTAGTTTTTCATTTTGTAACTAAATTTTCAAATTTTGGTAAAGTGCACAAATAATTTGTTACTATATTTCATTGTATGCAGCATAATCAAGGACATTACTTTTTACTGAAAACATGTATGTTATCAATGTTACTTTTTTCAGCTTTTTCCTCGTTTGGACAGAAAAT
>JBIIHD010000155.1:0-4357 GCA_044236095.1 Crocinitomicaceae bacterium
TGAGCAATGCCTTTCCAGACAGAAATATCTCCTGTTTTTTTCCAATACATGTAAGCCAAAGACGACTTTGTTCCGGCTCCATCGGCATGCATTACTACGCAATAATTTTCATCACCTGTCAAATAATCAGGAACGATTTTACAAAATGCTTTTGGAAATAATCCTTTATCTACATTTTTTATTGCTTGATGAACTTCTTCTTTGCCGGCAGAAACGCCACGGAGGTTGTATCGGGTATCTGACATAAACTTTCTGGAGCACAAAAGTAAAAAAATCAGTCTAGAAAAGTAGAAATTTGGGAATTATTAATAAACGAGCCATTTGACACTGCCGATAAATAATAATTACCTTTGAACTATTGAAATTCAATTGTATGCGATATTTTCTTTTCATGTTATTGGTGTTTTCTAATACCGCTTTCAGTCAGACTAAAGCCAATGCCCAACCCGGAAAATGGTCGGGTCAACTGGCAATGAATGATCGCTTATTTATTCCGTCTAATTTAGAAATCAGCGAATTGAAAAACAAACAGATCATTGAAATAGTCAATGGCAAAGAACGAATTTCATTACAATTATCAAACGACGGAGATAGCGTAATTGGTCGATTTCCAGAATTAGATGCCTTTTTGAAATTTAAATTCAGTGACAACGGAGAAGAACTTCGTGGATATTGGCTCAATTTGAATAAAAAAACGCAAACAAAAATCCCAATCACCGCTTGGTTAGATAAAACAGTATCTGAATTAGCGCTAGAAACTTCAAATATAAATGGTAAGTGGAAAGCCACCTTTAGTCCAAACTCTGAGAATCCGGATGTTACTGTGGGAATTTTTGAGCAAACAGCAGGGCTTATCAATGGCACTTTCTTAACCGAAACGGGTGACTATCGCTTTTTATCAGGAACAGTTGGAGCGGGCAAATTTTCAATGTCAACATTCAATGGTTCCTGGGCTTTTTTGTTTGAAGGAAAAGTGTTGAATGATTCCATTTACGGAAAGTTTTATAGCGGCCCGAATTATCAAACGGAGTGGGTTGCAGTGAAAGATCCAGATGCGAAATTGCGTGATCCATCAAAACTCACCTATGTTGAAAACGATAAAGAGTTTAATTTTTCTTCACTTAAAACGTTGAAAGGGAAAGCTTTTGATGCTAAAAAACCCGGAAAAAATAAGGTCGTTATTTACCAAATTATGGGAACCTGGTGTCCAAATTGTATTGATGAACTTTACTATTTCAAAGAATTACACAAAAAATACAACGATCAAGGATTAGAAATTGTAGCCTTGGCTTATGAAGTAGGCACGAATGAAAAAAGTCAAATCAAACGTTTGAAAGCATTCAAAAAAAGACTTTCGATACCCTACGAAGTAGTTTTAGCAGGAACTTCCAGTAAAGACGTTGCATCTTCCCATTTTCCCATGCTGAATGGAATCATGAGTTTTCCAACATCGGTTGTTGTTGGGCGAAAAGGTAAAATTGAATATGTACACACCGGTTTTAGTGGACCAGCAACGGGAGAGATTTATGAAAAGTATACCATGGACATGGAGGAGCTGATTAAAAGGTTGTTAATATCAAATTAAAATAACTCAAAAACAGTTAAAAGACAATGTCTCCCGAATTTGAAGCCTATATCTCCTCATTCCCCAATCAAACTCGAAGTTTGTTGACTGAGGTTTATGAAACTTGCAAAGATCTCATGCCAAAGGCTAAAGAAATTCTAGGTTATGTAATGCCGTGTTTTGCACTAAAACAAAATGTCGTATATTTTACTGGTTTCAAATATCATATTGGTTTTTACCCAACAGCATTTGGGGTTAAGGCTGTAGAAACGGAATTGGTTGGATTAAAATTTTCCAAAGGAGCCATTCAATTTCCTCTTGATAAGCCCGTTCCTTTATTTTTAATACAAAAAAATGTTTTATTTTGGATGATGGAAATCATCAATCAAAGATATTTGTATTCCAGAAAAATAAGGAATAATTTTCTACATGAAATTATTTTCAATTAAATTTAGTAGTATATGACATCGACCAATTTTATCTTAACTTTTTTTATCTGCGTAATAAGAATTTATATTAACGGACAAAACATATTTATTTTCAATGATTACAAAGGTAAATATGGTGTTAGAGATAGTTCTTTTAATGTAATCATTGAACCACAATTTGACCATATTTATTCTTTTTCAGATAAGGAGATTTTTATTGTTGGAAATCAAGACCCTCAAATTCAGGGTGGGCCATTATCAATGACAATGAGTTATGGAGTTATTAACAATAAAGGGGTAGAAATTCTTCCGGTGATTTACAATTATATTTCAATTATTCAAAATGTTATAATTATATCAAACAACATAAATAATGAACGAAAATATGGACTTGCAAATATTGAAGGGAAAATTATAATTCCAATTATGCATACAGATATAAGATTTACAGAGAAAAGTAAAATGGGCTTAATTATAGAAGATGATTCAACTTATTTTTATATTGATTCATTGGGAAAGGAGATAAGTGAGGAATTTGAATACGCAAGTGACTTTATTTTTGATGTTGCCCTAGTTGGAAAAAACGGGAAATATGGTGTAATTAATGATAACATGAAAGAAATTCTTCCGATAATATTTAACGAAATTGATATTATTGCTGATAATTTAATAAAAGTTAGAAAAAAAAATAAATATGGACTTTTTGACAAAAGTGGAAAAATAATAATTCCATTCATCTTGGATGACCTAAAATCTATTTCTCAAAACGGCCTCATTCCAGTAAAGAAAAAGAAATGGGGTTATATGAACACCGCTGGTAAATTAGTTATCCCATACAAATATGATGATGCAAATATATTTGAAGGAGATTTAGCTCGTGTTAACATAGGAGGCAATGAAGACTTTGAAACTGAATATTGCGGTTTTATCGGTGGAGGGAAGTGGGGGTTCATAGATACATTAGGAGAAGTAATTATTCCCATTAAATATGATTGGGCATTTAATTTTAATGAAGAAATCAATTTAGCCCAAGTTCAAATAAATAATAAATGGGGCGTGGTTAATAAAGACAATAAATTAATTATACCTTTAATATACGATGAATTAGAGTGCTTTCATGAAGGTAAAATAAGAGTTAGTTTAAACGGAAAAAGTGGTAATATTGATACTCTAGGAAACGTAATCGAACCATTAAAATATGTAAACTATTCTGAAAACAGCTTCTTTTTTGTTAGAGTGAATGATAAGTTTGGATTAGTTGATGATTCAACGCAGAAAGAATTAACCAAATTTAAATATGATCGATATGAGTATTTTGTTGATGGTTTATCCTTAGTTACTGAAAACCAAAAAATGGGATTTATCAATGAAAAAGGAATCGAAGTAATTCCGTTAATTTTTGATGAGGCAACAAGTTTTGAAAATGGAAAAGCAAAAGTTACAATGGACAACCGTACATTTTATATTGATTTGCAAGGAAAAGAGGTCATTCAAAATTGAAAATCAAAAAAAAGTTAAAAGTAAATGTCTCCGGAATTTGAAACCTACATCTCCTCATTCCCTGATCAAACTCGAAAATTGTTGACTGAGATTTATGAAACGTGTAAAGTTCTAATGCCATGTGCAAAAGAAAAGATAAGTTATGGGATGCCTTGTTTTGCACAAAAACAAAATGTGGTGTATTTTGCTGGTTTCAAAAATCATATTGGTTTTTACCCAACAGCGTCTGGAGTTGAGGCCGTAAAAGCAGAATTGGTTGGATTTAAATTTTCCAAAGGAGCCATTCAATTTCCGCTTGATAGGGCTTTACCAAAAGAATTAATTCAAAAAATTGTGTTGTTCAGGTTGAAGGAGATTATATAAATATATCGCCGCATACATCATTTTAGAGTTGAAAAATTAATTCTAAATCGTAAGTTGGAGCGAGATGTAATAAAAATGAAATTCATAACCTAAAACCCCCTACCTTTGGCAACACATGGAAAATACAGATCTCACTTTTAGTATAAGTAAAGCGCTTAAATCTGGTCAATCGGTTCTTGGTGTTGCTGCTTTGAATGAGTATAAACATTTGCTTTCAGAATGGATTACCTATTTCGTTCCACAAGCTGAAGAAGGTTCGCCGCGTGCCATTATAATTGCATCGTCTGATCAAGAGGCTCGTGAGATTCATGAAATGCTAGTTTCAAGTACAAGAATTCTGGATTTAACTGTGGATCTAATTATAGAAAAAGGAAAAAAATTGCAACAGCGTAATGACCTCTATGATGGCACTGAAATCATTGTTGGAACCGCTCGTCGAATTTGCGAAATGTATTTTCAGAATGGATTTAATATTTCCAAATTACGCTTGTTCGCTGTATTA
>JBIIHD010000156.1:0-4352 GCA_044236095.1 Crocinitomicaceae bacterium
TGATCATTATTTATTGGATAAACCCGTACCAATTTGGATGTCAGAAGGTCTACCTGCTCTCGATAAAGGGAAAAAATTGAACTATGACTTGGATAAAAATTGATCGGAAAATTTTTCTGTTCACTTTTATTTTAATTGCCATTTCAATTGGAATTTTATCATTATTACCTCCAAAATCGGCACTAAATCTTGGAAGTAACGATAAAATTAGTCATTTCATTGCCTATTTTGTGTTGTCCTTGAATGGATTATTGGTCTGGCGTATTTCAAATAAAACTTTCTGGTTAATTTCGGCAATTATATCCTACGGATTATTACTTGAATTTTTACAAGGTTTTGTTCCAGGCAGATATACTAGTTTATTAGACGTTATTGCTAATACGATTGGTGTTTTATTTGGTTTTATAATTAACATGATATTTCTAAAAATTATCAAATTGTAGAATCCCGAACAAAATCAGTTTAACGCTTGGGCTCAACGTGGATAAGCACATCTGTAATTTCCGGAAGTTGATTCATTAAGTAATCTTTAAAATTATGTGCAATTAAATGGCCATTATCAACGGTAATATGGGCATCAACTTCCAAATGCAAATCAACAAAGTAGGTCATTCCTGTTTTTCTTACCAAACATTTTTCAATCCCTTTAACCCCATCAACATGGCTTTCCATTTCGCGAATTTTATCGATTAATTCATGATGATTATGTTCATCTAAAACTTCTCCTAATGCGGGTCGAAAAATAATGTAGGCATTATATACAATAAATAATGATGCTATAATTGCAGCCCAATCATCTGCTTTTGAAAAATCAGGACCCAATAATAAGCAAACTCCAATTCCAATAAGTGCGATTAATGAAGAGATCGCATCACTTCTATGATGCCAAGCATCAGCCTGCAAAGACAAAGAGTTTGTTTTTTTACCTTTTTTCAAGACATAACGATATGACATTTCCTTCCAAATAATGATTCCAACTAAAACATAGATTGTGAAGGTTGAGGGTTGCTCTTGTTCTAAAGATAAATTCTGAATTCCATTATAAGCAATCAAGGTAGCCGAAATCAACAAAAAACCAACCACTCCAAATGTTGCCAAGGCTTCTGCTTTACCATGACCATATGGATGATCGTCATCGGCAGGTTTTTGTGAATAGTAAATCCCAAACAAAACTAAGAAAGAAACTAAAACATCTGTTCCTGATTCTATTGCATCCGCAATTAAAGCATCAGAATGTCCAACTATACCCGAATATCCTTTAATTAAAGATAAAAGTACACTCGATAGAATACTCCAAAAAATAGTTTTATAAGCAATTGATTTTACATTTTTCATCTAATTCAAAAGTACTACATTCCTGTATTTTAATCTAAAAACAAGAATATGAATTCTATTTTTACATAAATTTGTTTATTTAATATATTCGAACCTAATATGAAAACATTTCTATTTATTCTAATCGGAGGTGCGATAGCAAAATGTGCCTCAAAAGGTGCCGCTCATTCAGCAGATAGTTTTGCCGTAAAAGGAGCAGATAATATCGAAATTCCATCAAGTGCAATAAACTCGGCTGCTGTTAGGTCATCACGTCATTTTTTAGACTCAATTAATACCTTGCAGTCTACCAAAATGAAAGAACTATCCGAAATAAATGCTAAAAAAAATGAAGCAGAATGTTTTCAAATATTTCAAAATCAACAAAATGAATATATCAAGCAAATAAAATCAGATGTGAAAAATGAATCTTACGATTTTTCAGATCTTAAAAATTTTTACATAACCGATTATAATGAACGCTTAATTGAAATCAAAAATATTTTCATCAAAAATAATTTTACAGATTTAGCAATGGTAGATCGAATTACATCAAAACTGAAAGCCACATTTGACTATCAAATTAGTCTTTTGAAAGCTCCTTCTAAACCCACAAATAATAATAGCTCAGAAAATCCTGACGCTCAAATTCCTTAGTTTAAACTTAAAAATTTATTTATTTACGATCAATTTTTCGGTGTAATTATATTTTCCGGAATTTACTTGAATAAAATAATTTCCAGAGGACAAATGATTGATATTCAATTCGCAAATGGAATTTTCATAAACATTATCCATTAAAACTCTTCCTGAATTATCAATAATTTGAACCGAATATTTCCCTTCCAAACTTGGAATAACATGAACTAAATTTGTCGCAGGATTTGGATAAATAAACGCTGAGAATAAACTATGTTCTGAAATACCAGCAGAAGAAGCACATACCTCATTAACTGGAGTTCCATCACAATAATTAATTGGATAGAGATAAGCTGTTTGAGCTGGAGCATTCTCAGGCTGTAGAATTGCATCCGAACATCCAAGTTGTTTTATCAAGAAATCTCTGAAGAAATTTACGGTTGTATCCATGTAAGCTGTGCTACCCGCATACGGAACATGTGGTGCTCCTAAAAATGTATAAAACTGATTTTCAACACCCACAGCACAAGCTCTTTCATGGACCATTCTACTACCATCTAAGTACATCAAAGCGACCCCAGGATTCACAATACCACGATTATATTTCACCGTTCCATCATTTGTTCCATGAACTGAAGCCACAGGAACATCTCCTGCTTCCAACCAACTATATCTGGCTAATGCACCACACCCATTTAATACCCCATGCACTTTGGATGAATAACCTGGATTTCCACTTGTTCCTTCTAAGCCACCAAGTTGGGTAATCGTACTAGCATTTAAATAATCTGAAATTTCGCATTCTTCATTCAAATATCCAACATGCAAAGCGGTAATTGCACCTGCTGAACTTCCTCCTATAAAAATATGATTTGTATCTACTTTATATGTGTTAGTAGTTTGCTTGTCTTTATAGAAATAGCGAATTGCTGCACGTAAATCTTGCGTTGCACGAACAACTGCCTTCACCGCGTTGGCAGAATCAAAAGGAAAAAATCCCAAACGATAATCAATCGAGGCGGTGACATAACCTTTTTTTGCAAATTTTTGACACATAGCTACCATATCACCATCTGTCTTGGTCCCTCCAATGAAACTACCACCATGAACAAATATTATCAGGGGTCTATTTGTTTCTGTATCTCCAGTTGGTTGATAAACATCTAATTTCAACGTTGTGTTTGCACCAGTGTAGGAGTTATTTTGACCATATACTATGTCACTGGTTGTTGTGTAATTCGAAAATACATCGGTAGCGTATCTTCCTGTTGCACATGGAGATTGAGCAAAAAAAGTTGCAGAGATAACACAACTTAAAAACAAAGTAATTTTTTTCATGATTAAATAAAATTAAGGAAATAATAATGCATCATACGCATTGGCATTCAATAGCGGGATACGGGATTTATATTTTTGATTTATAGATTTTATGAATTCATTTGCAAGTAGCGCATTTCCTTTGGAATTGAAATGAATTCCATCTAAGGAGTATGCTCCTCCAGAAACAAATTTTGCATTCATCGAAACTCCATTGTAGGTAAAGCCTGTTTTTAGAGATGAACAAAATTCATCAACACGTACCAACGCTAAATTATATTGATTAGCTAGAGCGATAATGATGTTGTTATACTGAGAAATTTTACTGCGAAGAATTTGAATTTCTGATTGATCTAAAACAAACTCATCACGAATTGGAAGTAAAACTCCCATCTGATTGCATTTAACTGAATCTAAAGGAAGGCTGAGTAATAATAATTCATCCGATAAAATTTGGCGAACTGCAAACTGATTTGCTGATGAATCCGCTATCATAAATGGATTACTCCCTACCGAAAAGTAATAACCCAAAGGGTTGTATATTGAATTGAGAGTCGAATTATTTGCTGCATCAAGTGTTAATCCATTCCATGGGATTGTATTGAAATATGGCATTTCTGTTACATCAGGAATAGTGGCAATTGCTCCTTTTGAACCATTTGAAGTTAACTGCTGAACAAGATTTGTATATGCATTTTCAAAATCATTAACAGCCGGTAAATTATTAACAGTTCCTCCTGATTTTGCAAAATCAAGAACATCTTCGATACCTAAAAATGATGAAAAAAATGTCGGATCCGATGCCGTGGCATCATCAATTATGCTGGCGTTTACGGAAGATGCCATTCTGGCAAAAAAAGAATTAGTTTGACCATAATTCAGTGAAGCCACTTGCATTAATTTCAAACCTGGAACTCCATAATTTCCGAATTTATTTGAGGAAGAATATAAATTATCATTAAAAACTGAAATATCTCCTGTTGATGCAACTCTTACTGGAGAAAGCGATGTAACCCCCTTACAATCTGTCTTATAAGCCAATTTTAAAAAAGCCAATCCAGTTAATCCCACTCCAACAGATG
>JBIIHD010000157.1:0-4348 GCA_044236095.1 Crocinitomicaceae bacterium
TTAATCCAGATGGTTTTTTGGTTTTAAAAGAAGGCTTACCTTTTTCTTCTCCTTCTCGAATAGTGACTTATTCAGTATCTAGTCAAACGGCAGATTTCTACGCTTCGAATTTACGTATTTTGGAAGGGCGATTTTTAATGGATGTATTCTTTGGTCATTCCAGTTGGAGAGATGTAGAGTTAGGAGTCCCGGGAATTCACAACGCAGAAAATGCCCTGGGATGTATTGCATTACTTGTTTCATTGGGTATGGATGAAGAGCAAATTCGCTCAGGTATCAAAACATTTTTGGGGGTTAAGAGGCGATTTGAATATATCATTCGTACAGATAAAGTGATTTATATTGATGATTATGCCCATCATCCAAAAGAAATAAAAGCTCTTATTGAATCTGTTCGGTTGATGTACCCAAAAAGGAAAATAAAAGGGATATTTCAACCTCATTTATTTTCCCGAACCAAGGATTTCTTGGATGATTTTGCCGAGGAACTAAGCAAATTAGATGAAGTTTTACTTTTGCCTATTTATCCTGCACGTGAATTGCCTATTCCTGGGATAACTTCAGATGTATTACTTGAGAAAATTGCCAATTCGAATAAGAGATTAGTATCTCCGGTAGAAGCCATTGAAAGTATTTCGTTTGAAAATTCCGATGTATTATTAACTATTGGTGCAGGAGATATTGATCGAATTGTGGATGGAATTAAGGTAAAATTAAATAAGAAAGAATGAACCGCTGGGTTAAAATAGTTACGTTTGTGATCTTCTTAATGGGGTTGTTCATTCTAATTTTTATCGTTCGTCAAGAAGATAATCAAGAAGTTTTGGCAAAGCCGGAAATATTAATTCAGGTTCAGGGAGAGAGTGCATTTCTGACAAAGAATGAACTGATGACAAGGTTACAAAGAGGAGGGTTTTTACCAAAAGGATTATCTACCGAGCAATTAGAACCTCAAAAAGTCGAGTCCTTTATTCAAAAAATGTCAGAGGTAAAGTCAGTTAAGGTTTTCAAAGACATTGGTAAAAAGTGGAATATTGATGTGGTTTTACGCATTCCTATAGCTCGAATTTTTAATTCATTTGATGAAAGTTATTATCTGGATGCGGAAGGATATAAAATAGCTACTTCGAATTTCCATACTGCTCGTGTACTTGTTTTTAACGGTACAATTCCCGATAGGTTGAACACTGAAAATGTAACCCAAATTATTAACAACAACTCCTTGAAAAGTATTAGAAAGCTGGATGATATGTATCGAATTTCAAATTATGTTTGCAATGATCCCTTATTCCATTCATTGATAGGACAAGTGTTTGTGAATGAATTGAATGAATTTGTGTTAATTCCGCTTGTTGGTGATCAAATTATTGAATTTGGAATGGCAAATTCAGATGAAGAGGTAAAGGAAAAGTTTGAGAAGTTAAAAATATTTTACGATCAGGCTATTCCATTTGAAGGATGGAATAAGTACAGTGTAATAACGATAAAGTATAACGGACAAATTGTCTGCAAGAAAAAAGAACTATGAGAAATTCTGTTGTTGTAGGTTTAGATATTGGAACGACTAAAATTGCTTGCTTTGTAGGTACTCAAAATGAACACGGAAAAATTGAAATCATTTCCATGGGAAAGAGTGAATCCTTAGGAGTTGTTAGAGGCGATGTGCGAAACATTGATCTAACTGTAAATTCAATTATGTCGGCCGTTGCTGAAGCTCAATCTCGAGTACCGGGTCAATTAAATATTCGTTCTGTTTATGTTGGAATTGCTGGTCAACACATCAAAAGTATACAGCACAGTGGATTAATTACTCGAAAAGATGCTGAATCACTTATTCGTCAAATCGATATTGATGCGCTGATTGATGATATGTACAAACTTGTCATGAAGCCGGGAGAAGAAATTATTTCCGTTTTTCCGCAAGAATATATCATTGACAATGATCCTGGTTTTAAAGATCCAATTGGAGTTCCTGGAAGCAGGCTTGAATCTAATTGTCATATCATTACTGGAAATGTTGCTGCTGTTCGCAACATTAAGAAATGTGTTGAAATGGCCAATTTAGAAGTCAAAGAAATTATACTAGAACCAATTGCTTCTTCACATTCTGTGTTAAGCGATGAAGAGAAAGAAGCGGGTGTTGTCTTAGTTGATATAGGTGGTGGAACGACAGATGTTGCTATTTTCTATGAGGGTATTTTAAGACACACGGCTGTAATTCCATTTGGCGGAAATATTATTACAGATGATATTAAGCAAGGTTGCAATATCATGAGAAAATATGCTGAAAAATTGAAAGTTAAGTTTGGTTCTGCTTCACCTATGGAGAGCCAAGCTAACGAAGTTGTTGGAATACCTGGGGTACGTGGAAGTTCACAAAAGAAAAATATTTCAATTAAAACATTGGCTTCTATAATTGAGGCGAGAATGTCTGAAATAATTGAGTTTGTGAATTATGAGATTGTCAATTCCGGTTATGAAAATAAACTGGGAGCCGGCATTGTACTTACGGGAGGAGGATCGCAATTAAAACATTTACCACAGCTTGTGATGTTGCGCACTGGTTTGGACGCACGAATTGGTTTACCTATTGAACATTTGGCAAATACCAACGAGCAACTTGAGCATTTGGCAAGCCCAATGTATGCCACAGGAATTGGACTTGTTTTAAATGGTTTTCAAAGCAAAGCTAAACAAGTTCAAAGTTCGAGCAAAATCGAAGAAATAGCTGAAGAAATAAAACAAGAAAAACAAAAAATAAATCTTGGAAGTAAACGCGAGAATTTTTTTACCAATATGTTTAAAAAGATAGGGGAGAAGGTTCCAGATATTTTTAAAGATGAGGATTAAATAATAACTAAGACAACTATTTATGTTAGAAACAGAAAATTTTATGGAATTTGAATTACCAAGAGAAACGAATTCAATTATAAAGGTAATTGGAGTTGGTGGTGGAGGGAGCAATGCCGTTAACCACATGTATAATATGGGAATTATTGGTGTTGATTTTATTGTTTGTAATACAGACCGACAAGCCTTGGATATTTCACCTGTTCCTATTAAAGTTCAATTAGGGCCTTCTTTAACAGAAGGGCGCGGAGCTGGAGCTCTTCCTGAAGTTGGTATGAATGCTGCGAATGAAAATATTGAGGAAATTCGTGAGTTGTTGGGTAAAGGAACAAAAATGGTATTTGTAACAGCTGGTTTAGGAGGTGGTACTGGTACAGGTGCGGCTCCGGTAATTGCTCAAGTTGCCAAGGATTTGGGTATATTAACTGTAGGAATCGTTACGGTTCCTTTCAATTTTGAAGGTAAAAAGCGCCGGCAACAAGCTGAAGATGGTTTAGAGAAAATGCGTCAAAATGTCGATACACTTTTAGTAATAAATAACGAAAGACTTTATCAAATCAGCAAAAATTGCACGATTTCTCAAGCTTTTGGAATGGCTGATGATATTCTCACAGTTGCAGCGAAAGGAATTGCTGAGTTAATTTCTGTGACAGGTTACATCAACGTTGATTTCAATGATGTCAATACAGTTATGAGAAATAGCGGTCATGCAATCATGGGAAGTGCACAAGCAGCTGGTGAAGATAGAGCGCTAGTAGCCATTAAGTCAGCACTCAATTCTCCTTTGTTAAATGACAATAATATTAACGGAGCGCGTTATGTATTATTAAATATTACGTACGGTGAGAATGAACTCACCATGGATGAAATCAATATTATCACAGATTACATTCAAAATGAAGCCGGTTCGAATGCCGAGGTAATTTGGGGTCATGGATTGGATAATTCACTTGGTGAAAATATAAATATTACTTTGATAGCGACTGGATTTTCAACTGCATCAACCCCAGTTCATGGTTTGGAAAAACCTGCTGAAACAAAAATGATTGATTTAGAAGAAGATACTAAAGTAGAAATAAGTTCTCCATTATCAACACCTGTAAGTTCAACATTCACATCGGTTGTTTCTGATAATTCAACAGATTATATTCGACCACAAACAAATTCTGTTACAGAATCTGAACCAATAAAAGATGAAAATATTATCTCTAGTGAGGATAACCAAATTGTATATGACATCGATGATTTAATAGATGAGTCAAATGTTTCGTCTGAGGAAAATATTCCAGAAGTTAATTATGAAGCAGTTGTGAATGTTGAGGATACAAAACAAGTTGAATTTGATTGGGAGGTAACTTCCGTTTCAACAAATGAACAATTGACGGTAAATAATTTTACACAAAATGAATCTGTAGAGGAGTCAAAGATCGTTCGTTATGAGTTAGAAGATGAAAATGAAGTTGTATCTTCATCATCACGCAATGTTGTGAATACTGAA
>JBIIHD010000158.1:0-4308 GCA_044236095.1 Crocinitomicaceae bacterium
GTATTTACACAAGATTAAAGGATTTATAAACACCAATCTAATAAAAGTTATTGTTGGTCAGCGTAGGGTGGGTAAAAGCTACATGCTTATGCAATTAATAGATTTTGTAAAAGAAAATTTTCAATCTCATATCATTTATATTAATAAGGAAAACTATGAATTTTCTTCCCTCACAAATTGTGATGATTTAATTCATTATGTTGAGGCAAATCGTTCTAAAGACGATAAAAATTATTTGTTCATTGATGAAATTCAGGAAATTGAAAATTTCGAACTCGCCATGCGACATTTTGCTTTATTTGATGATTTTGATATTTATTGCACTGGAAGTAACGCAAATATTTTATCCGGAGAATTAGCAACATTATTGAGTGGAAGATATGTTGAGATAAACATTTCGCCCTTAACTTATCCGGAATTTTTGAGTTTTATGGAAATTGAAGCATCCAATGATTCGTTGAGAAATTATTTGCTTTGGGGCGGATTACCCTTCATTAAAAATTTGAGTTCGAATTCTCAATCCATCGAGGAATATCTCAAAAACATTCGATCAACAATCGTTTTAAAAGATATTGTCCAAAGAAATCAAATCCGAAATGTCAGTTTTTTAGAAAACCTCATTTTATTTTTAGCGCAGCAAACGGGAAGTTTGATATCAGCAAATAAAATTAGTGATTACTTGAAATCTCAGCGCATTCAAATGTCTCCGCAATTAGTTTTGAATTACATTGATTTTTTGTGTAAAGGATTTTTAGTTGATCGTGTTAAACGATATGATCTAAAGGGTAAGCGCACTTTTGAGATCGGTGAAAAATTCTATTTTGAAGATTGGGGGCTAATGCATGCGATTACAGGATTTTCTAAATTTGATATTTCGAAAGTCATTGAAAACGTAGTATATAATCATCTAAAAGTATACGGTTTCGATCTGTCAGTTGGCGTATTGAATAGCAAAGAAATTGATTTTGTTGCAACCAAATCGGGAAAGACAATGTATGTTCAAGTTTGCTATCAATTAACTTCTCAAGGAGTAATCGATCGTGAATTTGGAAATTTATTGAGCATCCCAGATAATTACCCTAAATACGTTGTTTCAATGGATGATTATGCTCCTAAAAATATAAGTGGGGTTGAACATTTTCACTTAAGCGAATTCTTAATGAAGGAGTTTTGAATCTTAAAATTTCTTTTTAATACAAAAAGTTGTTATACGGATAGCGAATCTTAAAAATCTCTTTTGCTTCAAAATACAATTGCTCGCGTAATTCTTCGATGTTTTCTTTGGTATGGGCTGAAATGAAAATACACTTGGTATTGTTTAACTTGGACATCCATGTTTTCTTGAGATTTTCAAGCGATTGAACTTCATCTTCTTCCGCTTGATTTTGAGCCAAATACGCATCAATTTTATTAAAAACTAATATGGTTGGTTTTTCCTCTTTGTCTATTTCGAGAAGCGTTTCATTCACCACACGATAGTGATCTTCAAAATTGGGATGAGAAATATCAAGCACATGAACCAATAAATCGGCTTCGCGAACTTCGTCTAACGTAGATTTAAACGATTCGATCAATTGATGAGGTAGTTTTCGGATAAATCCAACGGTGTCAGTTAATAAAAATGGAAGATTATTGATCACCACCTTGCGAACTGTTGTATCAAGCGTTGCAAATAATTTATTTTCGGCAAAAACCTCTGATTTCGAAAGTAAGTTCATCAAAGTACTTTTTCCAACGTTGGTATATCCAACTAATGCAACACGTACTAATTGACCCCGATTACTTCGTTGAACTGACATTTGTTTATCGATTTCCCGCAGTTTTTCTTTCAATAGCGCAATTCTAGTTTGAATAATTCGTCGGTCTGTTTCGATTTGCGTTTCACCCGGGCCACGCATCCCAATTCCACCTTTTTGTCTTTCTAAGTGAGTCCACATGCGTGTAAGTCTTGGCAACATATATTGCAATTGAGCCAGTTCCACTTGGGTCTTTGCGTGTGAAGTTCGTGCTCGACTGGCGAAAATATCCAGAATTAAAATGGTGCGATCTAGAATTTTACACTCCAATTCTCGTTCGATATTTCGAAGTTGTGAAGGAGAAAGTTCGTCGTCAAAGATTACTAGATTAATTTCATTTTCTTGAATGAATTTTTTTATTTCATCTAGTTTTCCTGTCCCAACGTATGTTTTTGGATTAGGATAGGGTAGTTTCTGAAAAAAATGTTTAACGGTTATCGCTCCGGCTGTAGTTGCCAGAAATTCAAGTTCCTCGATATAATCAATTGCGATCTCTTCTGTGATGTCAGCTGAAATTACACCAACCAAAACACATCTCTCTTCAACCGCATCAACGGTAACATGTCCAACACTCATTTACTTACGAAGGGTTTTAACAAAGTCCACTAAGTTCTTGATTTTGGCTGGATCTTGAATTACATCTTTCATCGCAGGCATGTTATTTTTGCCATTTGTGATAATATCAATCATTTCAGTATCAGAAAGAGTTGACTTGGATAAGTCTTTAGAGCCTGAGCCTCCCAGTTTTCCGTCCATTCCATGACAAGAAGCACAATTCAATGTGTACAGATCCTTTGCTTCTTCTTGAGGTGATTTTGTTGTGTTTTCAATTGTAGGATTTTCTTCTCCACATGAATAAAGCGATGCGTTTAGGAAAATTACTCCTAGGATTAAAACCAGCCTGCGCCCAAGTTTCTGAATGGCCATGGAATAGAAGCTAAAATTAAGATTAAACCAATCGAATAATAGAGAAGAATCGTTTTGTGTTTTTTCGCTGGTTCAGTTGCTCTTTTTGCTTTTGCATGACCAATTGTCACCAAAATTATCGCTATTATCATCACAGAAATATGTTCCATGCCATAAAAACGCCGGATATCGTCTCCCATCCATCCTTTAACAAAAACTACCTTAGATGATGTGAAATATAAAATCAAACCTATAACTAACTGAATATGCAGTGAAACCATTGCAAACATGTTCAACATGCGATCGCTTTTTGCGTAGGTTTCTTTTTTACGAATAGCATTGAAAATAGCATAAATCATGAGGCCGAGAACAATCCATCTTAATCCAGAATGAGAGCGTAATAATATTTCCATAAATTATTTTTTTTGTAAAGTTAACGAAAAAGCAAAGTAAAAGTTCGATTTAGATTTGTTTCACTTTAATCTTCAAAGTTTCTAGTGTTGATAAGATTTGTTCATTTTCTGAATGTGGAACTTCAATTGTTAATTGGGAGGTTTCGTTCAAATTTTGCTCAAGCACTCTTGTTTTTAGTTTTTTAATTTCTGACAACAGGTAAGAAACACTTAAATAATCACCAGTAATTGAGTACGTAAGTGAAGTTTCTTTTTCAATGAATTTCGAATTTTCAAGAGCTATTTTAGCAGAGTTCTTGTAGGCTTGAATTAATCCACTAACACCTAATTTTTTTCCACCATAATAGCGAATCACTACAATGGCAATATCAAATAAATCAAAGGATTGAATTTGACCCAAAATTGGTGCGCCAGCTGAATTGGATGGTTCTCCGTCATCATTCGCTCTCGTTGTAACAGGTGGACCAAAAAATCTATATGCGTAACAATAGTGGGTGGCTTTTGGAAATTCCTCTTGAATTAACTTCAAGTTTTCTTTGAAATTTTCAGTTGAAGAACAAGGAATAGCAACAGCTATGAATTTTGATCCATTTTACTTTTAAAATGAATTCGGATCTTTCAGAAGTAGAAAGATAATTCAAGTCTGAATTACGTAAAAGAAATTTTTATTGAATACTCAATTTTTTATCTAATTCCTCCAAATACAATCTAAATTGTTTGTCAGTTTCTGAAAGGTTAACAACCGTACGACAAGCGTGTAGAACTGTTGCGTGGTCCTTTCCACCGCAATGTGCTCCAATGTTTGCAAGAGAGGACTTTGTCATTTTCTTTGAAAAATACATAGAAATCTGACGTGCTTGAACAACTTCTCGTTTACGTGTTTTAGATTTTAACATTTCAATTGGTAAATCAAAATAATCACAAACAACTTTTTGTATGTATTCAATTGAAACTTCCCTAGCTGTATTTTTAACGAACTTGTCCACCATTTGGCGTGCAAGTTCCATGGTTATCGCTTTTTTATTTAATGATGCTTGGGCCAGAAGCGTATTAAATGCTCCTTCCATTTCACGCATGTTCGTATTGATTGAATATGCTAAATATTCAACAACATCACGAGGAAGTTCAATTCCATTCAAATACATTTTCTTTTCAAGAATTGCGATTCTGGTTTCAAGATCAGGAGTTGTTAA
>JBIIHD010000159.1:0-4301 GCA_044236095.1 Crocinitomicaceae bacterium
AATGGTTTTCCACGATTATGCAGATATTGGAATCGCTGTTTCATCTCCTAAAGGATTGATGGTGCCAGTAGTTCGAAATGCAGAACAAATGTCTTTGGCGGAAATAGAAAGAGAAATTAAACGATTGGCAGTAAAGGCAAGAGACGGAAAAATCACCCCCGATGATATGACGGGTGGTACATTTACTATTACAAACGGAGGTGTTTTCGGTTCCATGTTATCTACGCCGATTATTAATCCACCTCAATCTGCTATTCTAGGAATGCACAATGTGGTTGAAAGACCAGTTGCGATTAACGGAAAAGTAGAAATTCGTCCGATTATGTATGTAGCACTTTCGTATGACCATAGAATTATTGACGGCAAAGAATCTGTTGGTTTCTTAGTAAAGGTTAAGGAGATGTTGGAAAACCCAGAAAGAATGATTTTCGGGGCGAAAGATCCAGTGGAGGTCTTGTTGGGGTTGTAAAATAGCTGAAAGATTAAATTTGATAGCGAAAAGTAGGAACTATTGAAGTTTCAATTGAAAAATATTGCCATTGTATTTCTAATCCTCATTTCCTTCAAATTAGTTGGTCAGTCCAATCAAAGTAACTTGCAAATAGGAACTTATGGTTGTTACCTTGATATTTCAACCTATGTTGAACTTACGTTGAAAGAAGATTCAACATTTAAATTTGTGAATAGAGGCTTTACGGGAATTTCTGACGTCTATCACGGAAAGTGGATAATCAAAAAAAGAAAGCTTATTTTGTATGATTATGAAATAAAGATACGACCAAGTTCATTTAAAGGTCGTTGGGATTGCTGGAAAATAAAAGAAGATAAACTTATTTCAAAACAAGTTTACCTGCTAGAATTGCAAAAATAACAATTATTGTAATCGATTTGATTCTTTAAGCCTCATTATTTCCAAATCGATATAGATTGATTCGTCCAAACAATAATTTTACATTAACTTGTCGTCATTTAATATCTATATTCAAACAGAATTTTAATTTCAAAGCTTCGTTATAGTAATATGAACCTAAAAAAGCAATGAAGCAAATTAATTTAAGCACAAAGCGTTTTGATCTTATCGGTTTCATGTTATTTCTAGCGATTTATTTCCTTTCTCAGTATGGAATAATATATTCTCAAACTTGGAATCAAACGACTTCTTTTCCCGGTACTCCGCGTGATGATGCATCTCATTTCAAAATTGGAACAAAACACTTCATTGGTACAGGTCGAGAAGTAGGTTTCGGGTGCACACGAGATTTTTATTTTTTTGATGAATCAACATTGAGTTGGGGAAACTCCTCCCCTCTTCCAGCAGGAAAAGAACGGCAATATGCAAGTGGTATTTCGTATAATGGAAAAGGATTTATATTTGGAGGTATAGATTGCGCTGGAGTTTACCAAAACGATTTATGGACCTACAATCCGACAACAGATAGTTGGAACGAGTTAAATTCATTACCTTCTGCCGGCAGAGCAGGAATGGTTCAATTTCTTTTGCAAGATACTTTGTATATCGTAGGCGGAAGCAATACAAGTGGTATTTTGAACGAAGTATGGACGTATAATTTCAGTACCCAAACTTGGACACAGAAAAACAACTTGCCTTCCAACGGAATTTGGAGAGGAGTCGCTTTTACCTTTCAAAACAATGCATTTATTGGATTAGGCAGAAATAATTTGAATAACCAAACGGGACACAATGCAGAAATTTTAAATTACCAACCAAGTTCTGATTCGTGGACTGCTGTTTCAAATCTTAGTTGGGGAACCAGATCATATGTTGGTTGTGCGCAAACGGATAGTTTGTTATTTTTATTTGGTGGATTGGATTCTACGGGACAAATTCTAACTTCGGTGGAGCGTATTAATCTTAGTGATTTTACAATTGATCTTCTACCCAATTTTCCTTCGGATGCTCGAAAAGGCGGTGTAGCTTTTTTAGTTCAAAACGATTTATACTACACAACAGGCGTTTCGACAGATACCCGCTTCAATGAAACATGGCGCCTTGATAATGTAGCTTACCTAGAAGAAGTTACATCATTTCAATTCCAAATTTTTCCGAATCCATGTTCTACTGAAATGACAATTAAAGCTTCTGAACCGATAATTTCCATTGAAATCATGGATGAATTAGGAAGAATATTATTTAAGGAAAAAATAAATGCAATTTATTTTCAATTGCTTACAAGTTTTCTAAAGTCCGGAAATTATTTTGTGAAGATTGAAACGGAGAATTATGAACTAATGGAAAAGTTAGTGATAAATAGATAAATAACTATTTACAGTTCTGTTTTTAAAATTTACAAACCAAAAATCCAAAATTAGATTAAAGTTCATGTTGGAATTATTTCAAAATTTGAGTTGAACTGGGGTCTGAACGTGATTAAACGGATTGACGAATAATTGAAACATTCCCCATTAAGATCAAAGTATTTAACAAATTAGATAATACAGTATTATTTCTGTGCGAATCGATACATGAACAAAGCGACCATGGAAAAAATCATGTTTGGAATCCAAACGGCTATAAGGGCAGGAAATCCAACCTTAATGGATGCCACTGTTGCGACTTTCATAACGAAAATGTAGATGAAAACAATCCCTAAACCAATTGCGATATTCATTCCAATTCCTCCTCGTTTTTTTTGTGATGAAACAGCAACGCCAATAATTGTCAATATATAAGCAGCGAAAGGATAGGATGTTCGTTGATGTAATTCTATTTCAAAATAAGGAATTTTTGAGGAACCTTTTTTACGCTCTCTTTCAATGTGTTTTGTGAGCTGAGTAAATGTCATTGCTTCAGCAATGTTATCTCGCTGAGCCATATCGTCTATGGTGAACTGAAAAGTAGTATCTTTTTTCGGCCTCTGAATTAATTGATCGTTGGGATATCCGACCCTTCGTTCATAATAATCTGTTAATATCCATCGATTAGTTCCAATAATATTTTTTGCAGTCCTTGCTTTAAGAAAATTCTTTATCTTTTTGTCTTTATCCCATTTCTCAACCACAAATTCATTAATTAGATTATCCTCACCTCCGTAACTTGAAAAATAGACAACTTCGTTATTTGGAAATTCAGCATGGTATTCTTCAATATGCATGCGATCACGGTAGTATTTCTCTTCAAAATTTAGCCTTATTTTATTGGCTCTTGGAATGATAAAGTGATTTAAAACCAACGACAAAATCATCAAAATGGTTGCCCCAATCAGATAGGGTCTCATGAATCGCAAAATTGGTCGACCACTAAACCAAATCGGAACAATTTCGGTTTCTTGAGCCATTTTTGCAGTGAACCAAATAACAGAAATAAAAATGATCATTGATGAAAACATATTTCCGTAAAAAAGAACGAAATTCAAATAGTAATTAAAAATGATTTCGCTAAACGGAGCCTTGTTATCGATGAATTCACTCAGCTTTTCAGATATATCAAAAACGACAGCCAAAAACATGATAATTCCAAGCATGAAAAAAAATGTGCCTAAGAATTTACCAATTATGTATTTGTCGATTTTTTTAATCATCTTGATTTACAAGCGTTTTTTCAAAATGGGTATGAGATTATTTTTCCAAGTTTCAAATGTTCCGGCAAGAATGTGCTTTCTTGCTTCCTTAACTAACTGCAAGTAAAAGGTTAAGTTATGCAAGGTAGCAACTTGAACGCCCAAATATTCTTGTGTTTTTATTAAATGACGCAGATAGGCTTTTGTGTAAACTTGGTCAGCCCAAAGTGGACTCGTTTCATCAATAGGCGAAAAGTCTTTTGCCCATTTTTCATTTTTGATATTAATGGTTCCATTCCAGGTAAATAACAAACCATGTCTTGCATTTCTGCTTGGCATTACGCAATCAAACATGTCAATTCCCAAACTGATACATTCCAAAATGTTTGCAGGTGTTCCAACCCCCATTAAATAGCGCGGTTTATCTTTTGGTAAAATAGAACAAACCAAATCTGTCATTTCATATAAATGTTCTTCAGGCTCCCCAACGGAAAGCCCTCCAATGGCATTTCCAACTGCATTCACAGAAGCTATCTCCTGCGCCGATTGAGTTCTTAAATCTTTGTAAATACTACCTTGAACAATCGGAAAAAGAGCTTGATCATGACCGTACTTTGGTTTTGTTGAATTCAAATATTCTACACAGCGTTTTAACCAACGATGAGTCATTTCCATTGATTTTTTTGCATACGAATAATCACAGGGATAAGGTGTGCACTCGTCAAAAGCCATGATGATATCAGCTCCAATACTACGTTGAATTTCCATCGATTTTTCTGGACT
>JBIIHD010000005.1:0-13801 GCA_044236095.1 Crocinitomicaceae bacterium
AAACCACAAATATTTTTACCGAAATATTTCGAGAAAACATCCTTAAATTAAATCCGGACATGAATAAAAACGACGTGTCTCGCGTATTTGATGAAGTTTCTCTTTGTTTGGAAAATGAGGATTTAGGGAAGGCATTTTACGAAAAACTGACCGATAAATCGAGTACACGTTTGATTGATTTTGACAACTTCAATAACAATTCTTTTCACGTTGTAACTGAATTAACTTGTAAAAAGGACGATGAGGAATTTCGCCCAGATATTACCTTGTTAATTAACGGAATGCCATTGGTTTTTATTGAAGTGAAGAAACCGAACAATTTGGATGGTATTCAAGCAGAGCATAAACGTATCCAAACTCGTTTTCAAAATAAGAAATTCAGAAAGTTTGTGAATATCACCCAAATGATGGTATTTTCCAACAACATGAAATATAATGATAGTTCTCCCTTGCCTTTGGAAGGAGCGTTCTATGCTACAGCTTCTTATCAAAAACCAATTTTCAACTATTTCCGTGAGGAAACAAAATTTGATTTATCCGCTGTGTTGGGTGAAGTTGAAGATGCGGATGAAACTTTCGTTTTAAAGGATAACAACTTATTAAGCATTAAGAATTCTGATGAATTCAACACAAATAAAAACCCCGATTCACCAACAAATCGTATTTGCACCTCATTGTTTCAGCGTGAACGATTGGCCTTCATTTTAGAATTTGGTATTGCTTATGTCAAAGAAAAACGCGGTTTACAAAAACACATCATGCGCTATCCTCAATTGTTTGCGACAAAAGCAATTGAATCAAAGTTAAATGAAGGTGTAAAAAAAGGAATTATTTGGCACACCCAGGGAAGCGGTAAAACAGCATTGACATTTTATAATGTAAAATACCTCACTGATTATTTTCAAAGAAAAAGTGTTGTGCCAAAGTTTTATTTCATTGTTGACCGCTTAGATTTATTGATTCAATCGGCACGTGAGTTTAAAAGTCGTGGATTGGTGGTACATGAAATTAATTCACGTGAAGAATTTACTAAAGACATAAAATCGACGAGTGTTATTCATAATAATTCTGGAAAACCTGAAATCACAGTTGTCAATATTCAAAAGTTTGCAGATGATCCTGACGTTGTTCGAAATACCGATTACAACCTCAATATTCAGCGTGTTTATTTTTTGGATGAAGTACACCGCAGTTACAATCCAAAAGGTAGTTTTTTAGCGAATTTGCATGAATCCGATGTGAACGCAATCAAGATTGGTTTGACCGGAACTCCTTTGTTAGGGACAGATTACACCTCCAAATCCTTGTTTGGTGGCTACATTCATAAATACTATTACAATTCATCCATTGCAGACGGTTACACGTTGCGCTTGATTCGCGAGGAAATTGAGACTGAATACAAATTGGACATGAAAAAAGCATTGGAAGACATTAAGATTTTGCAAGGCGATGGCGAACGTAAAATTGTATATGCTCATCCGAAATTTGTTGAACCGATGTTAGATTACATCGTGCAAGATTTTGAAAAAGCACGAATCTCTATGAATGACAATTCCATTGGTGGAATGGTGGTTTGTGATTCTTCTGATCAAGCAAAAAAATTGTTTGAGATATTCCAACATAAATATGTCCAGCAAGAGTCAGTGCATGAAGAATTACTGCAAATGGCAGCAGAAGAACGTCCCAGTTATGGATTTGCTAAAAAGGAAGAAAGTAAAGTAAAAACTGCCGCCTTAATCCTTCATGATATTGACACGAAACAAGAGCGAAAGGATCAAGTGGAAGATTTCAAGGATGGCAAAATAGACTTTTTGTTTGTTTACAACATGCTACTCACAGGATTTGATGCGCCACGATTGAAAAAACTCTATATTGGCCGTGTAATCAAAGCACATAACCTGTTGCAGACCTTAACTCGTGTAAACAGAACCTACAAAGATTTTCGATATGGTTATGTTGTTGATTTTGCAGATATCCAAAAAGAATTCGATAAAACAAATCACGATTATTTCAATGAATTACAATCGGAGTTAGGAGATGAAATGGAGCATTACTCCAACCTCTTTAAATCAAAAGAGGAAATTAACACCGAAATTCAAAACATCAAGGAGGTCCTTTTTCATTATGATACCAACAATGCTGAAAATTTCTCGGAACAAATTACTCAAATTTCGGATAGAGCCGAAATGCAACGATTAGTAAAGGCATTGAATGATTCAAAAAGTTTGTATAACTTGATTCGTTTATCCGGGAATTATGAATTATTGGACAAATTAGATTTCCATAAGTTAACAGTTCTTTCGCGCGAAGCCAATAATCACTTGGCTTTAATCAATACCAAAGAAGCGTTTGAAAATAGTGTAGATACCTCCAACTTGTTAAATATTGCCTTGGAAGATGTGCTCTTTGCATTTGTCAAAGTCAAAGAAGAGGAAATGGTGTTGGCTGATCAATTAAAAGATATCCTTCAAAAAACACGCGAAGCATTGGGTGGTAATTTCGATCAAAAAGATCCGCACTTCATTACATTGAAAGAAGAATTGGAGCGTTTGTTCAAGAAGAAAAACTTGAATGAAGTTACCAAAGAAGAAATGGAATTCAACATCAAAGAGTTAAATGCAATCTACTCAGAAGCAAAAGAACTGGAGCGCAAAAACCAATTGCTTCGAGCAAAGTATGACAACGACGAAAAATATGCACGATTGCATAAACGTTTGATGGAGAAAAATCCATTAACAGAAAGTGAAAGCAAATTATTTGAAGCCTTGCAAGGATTGAAACAAGAAGTGGACAATTTAATTCAAAATAATACAAAAATCCTAGAAAATGAAAATTATGTTGGAAGCATGATTATGCGTTTTGTAATTGAACAATTTAAGAATAAACAGAATTTACCGATGGATTTAGAGTCGTCTAAACGCGTAAATGCAATGGTGGTAAAAGAATATATGAACGAATTCTACGGAAGAGTGGCTTAAGTAATTCAGGGGGTAATGACTAGTTGAATGGAAAATCAAATCGAAATATTTAGAACAGAAAATAATCAAACAGAAGTACAAGTTTTGTTTGAAAGAGATACGGTTTGGCTTTCACAAAAACAAATGAGTCAATTGTTTCAGACATCTATTCCTAATATTAATATGCACGTAAAATCTATTTACGAGGAAGAGGAATTAATGGAGGTAGCAACTATTCAGGATTTCTTAATAGTTCAAAAAGAAGGAAATCGAAATGTGCAACGAAATCAAAAAATGTATAACCTTGATGTTATCATCTCTGTTGGTTATCGAATAAAATCAAAACAAGGTACACAGTTCCGTCAATGGGCAACACAGCGTTTGAAAGATTATTTAGTTAAAGGTTATGTGCTTAATGAAAAACGATTATTAGAACTCAATTACAAATACACAGAAATTAAAAATGCCCTCAAATTAGCTGCAAATGCCGGCAACATCGAGAGTTTATCTTCTACAGAAGCTAAAGGCATTTTAAAGGTGATTGAAACGTATGCGTATGCTTTAGAAACATTGGATAAATACGATCACCAAAATTTAACGATTGAAACCGTAGAAAGCGACCTTAAGCTTCAAAAACTAAGTTACAGTGAAGCCATTCAACAAATAACCATTTGGAGAGATTTTCAAAAAGCAGGTAAACTATTTGGAAATGAAAAAGACGAATCTTTTAAAAGTTCGTTAGAAACCATATACCAAACCTTTGATGGTGTTGATTTATATCCATCTTTGGAAGAAAAAGCAGCTAACTTATTGTATTTCATAGTAAAAAACCATTCCTTTTCGGATGGAAACAAACGCATTGCGGCTGGTTTATTCATCTACTTTTTAGATATGAATCATCAGTTATTCAATGTCGCCGGAAACAAACGCATCGGAGATAATGCACTTGTGGCTATTACCATCATGATTGCAGAAAGCAAAACCGATGAAAAAGACATGATGATTAAATTGGTTGTCAATCTAATCAACAATAACAACTAGTGAAAAAGAGCTTTATTAAGGAAAAATGAGTACCTATTCACAGATATATATTCAAATTGTGTTTGCCGTTAAAAATCGACAAGCAATTATTGATTCATCTTGGGATGAACAATTGTACAAATACATTACAGGCATCGTTCAAGCAAAGGGCCAGAAAATGATTGCAATAAATGGTGTTCGAGATCATATCCATGTCTTTATAGGAATGAAACCGTCATGTAATTTGTCTGATTTGGTTCGAGAAATAAAAAAATCGTCGAATGCCTTTATTAAGGAAAATAAATTATCTCCGTTTAAATTCGAGTGGCAAGAAGGATATGGTGCTTTTTCCTACAGTCATTGGGATTTCCCTAAAATAGCGAACTACGTAATGAATCAAAAAGAACACCACAAGAAAAAAACTTTTAAAGAAGAATATATTGGAATTATGAGAGAATTTGAAGTTGAATATAAACCTGAATATACATTTGACTGGTTTGAATAATTGAACATGCGACCACCTCCGGGGTCGAAAAACATTGGAGATGAATAAAGTTCAATAACTACTTGACCCCATTGGGGTCAAAACTAAAACAAGTACTGAAAAGTTGAAACAAAAAAATGAACCAACGGAATCGAATATTTCTATCCTAAAATACAATGAAGAGATAGAAATAAATAATTTTAATGACCCCAGCAGGGTCACACAATTCTAACCGAGAGCACAGCAACCGGGAAGAATGTTCCAAGAAAGGACGATAAAACAAAAATAACCGACCCCAACGGGGTCACACAATTCTAACCGAGAGCACGGCAATCGGGTAGAATGACCCAAGAAAGGACGATAAAACAAAAATAACCGACCCCAACGGGGTCACACAATTCTAACCGAGAGCACAGCAATCGGGTAGAATGACCCCAGCGGGGTCACATGTAAAAAAGAACAGAATAAAAATATGACAACAACACTACAATTCGAACGCCAAACAAAAGCACTTATTGACGACCTAAAAAGCGTTTGTGCCAACTATGGATTAGGAAATGATGGTAACGAATTTAAAATCATTACCCAAGTATTCCTCTATAAATTCTTGAACGACAAATTTGCACACGAAGTACAAAAAGTTGATACTAAATTAGCAAAAGCTGAAAGCTGGGAAACGATTATTAAATCCTATTCAGCTGATGATTTCGAAATGTTGACCTTGCAATTAAATGCAAGTACCGCTATATTAAAACCAGAACAATTCATCTCTTCCCTATTCGAGCGCCAAAACGAAGCGAAGTTTGCTGATTTGTTCGACACAACCTTATTGGACATTGCCAAAGAAAATAGTTCGTTGTTCTCTGTTATTACAGAAGGTGGGGAGAAAATCACTTTGTTTGAAAACATTAGTAAATACGTGACCGACAAGCGCGATGAATTTTGCAAAGCGATCATCAACAAATTAATCAATTTCAGTTTCGAACATATTTTCCATGAGAAATTCGATTTCTACGCAACGATATTCGAATACTTAATCAGTGATTACAATACCAATGCTGGCGGTAAATATGCGGAATATTTCACACCGCATGCTGTTGCGAAAATTATGGCGCGTTGTTTAGTGCAAGGGGATGTAAAAAATGCCATGTGTTACGATCCATCAGCAGGTTCTGGAACTTTATTGATGAACTTAGCACACCAAATTGGCGAGGACAAGTGTACGATCTATTCACAAGATATTTCGCAGAAATCGTCGAACTTGTTGCGCTTGAATTTGATATTAAATGATTTGGTACATTCCATTCCAAATATTGTGAAAGGAAATACCATCTTAGAGCCCTACCACAAAGACAAAACTGGCAACTTACAAAAGTTTGATTTCATCGTTTCGAATCCACCGTTTAAATTGGATTTTTCCGATTTCAGTGCCGATTTAGACACGAAAGAAAACCACGACCGTTTCTTTGCAGGCATCCCAAACATTCCGAAAGCGAAGAAAGAATCGATGGCAATTTATTTATTGTTCTTGCAACACATCATGTTTACCTTGAAGGAAAACGGAAAAGCAGCCATTGTGGTGCCAACAGGATTCATCACTGCGCAAAGTGGCATTGACCGTAAGATTCGTGAAAAAATGGTGGAAGACAACATGTTGGCAGGAGTGGTGAGTATGCCTAGCAACATATTTGCTACCACGGGCACGAACGTTTCGGTGATTTTCTTGGACAAGCAAAACAAAGGCGATGTGGTCTTAATTGATGCGTCCAACTTGGGAACAACGGTAAAAGAAGGAAAAAATCAAAAAACGCTTTTATCGACCGAAGAAGAAGATAAAATCATTGACACTTTCAATAAAAAAGCAGCCATTGAGGATTTTTCTGTCGTAGTTTCTTACGACGACATCAAAGCCAAAAACTACTCGTTGAGTGCGGGGCAATACTTCGAAGTAAAAATAGATTATGTGGACATTACACACGAAGAGTTCACTGCAAAACTAAAAGGCTTTGAAGAAAACTTGAAAGGCTTGTTTGCAGAATCGAAGGTCTTGGAAAAAGAGATTGAGAATAATTTGAAAGGATTGAGATATGAGTGAATTAATTGATAAATCAACAATTGAGACCTTGTTTGAGAGAATTTCTTCTCTTATTACAATAGCACATCAGAAAATCGCAAGTACTGTTAATTTAACAATGGTTTATACGTATTATGAGATAGGTAGAAGTATTGTAGAAAACGAGCAGGAAGGAAACGCCCGCGCATCTTATGGCAAACAAGTATTGAAAAAATTATCTATTCGACTCAATGAACATTTTGGAAAAGGATATTCTGTTGATAATTTGGAAAACATGAGACAATTTTTTCTTGCGTTTTCAAAATCGGAAACAGTGTCTCGGATTTCTAAGTCTGAGATTTCCGAAACGGTGTCTCGGAAATTCGTTTTGTCATGGTCACACTATCTTATTTTAATGCGAGTGGAAAATCCGTTAGAAAGGAATTTTTATGAAAATGAAGCATTTAATAGCCAATGGAGTGTACGTGAATTACAACGACAATACAACACTTCTTTGTTTGAACGTTTAGCTTTAAGTCGCGATAAAACTGAAGTATTACGATTAGCAGAAGAAGGACATACGATTGAAAAATCAACAGATTTATTAAAAAACCCTTTAACATTAGCATTTTTAGGAATGGATGAAAAGTCTGTTTATTCTGAAAATGACTTAGAAACAGCCATTATATCTAAACTTCAATATTTTTTATTGGAACTTGGAAAAGGTTTTCTTTTTGAGGCTCGACAAAAACGCTTTACGTTTGACGAAGAACATTTCTACGTTGACCTGGTATTTTATTATCGACTTTTACAATGTTACGTTCTTGTTGATTTAAAAACAGACAAGCTTGTTCATCAGGATTTAGGACAAATGCAAATGTATGTGAACTATTTCGATAGATATGTGAAACAAGAACATGAAAAACCAACAATTGGTTTGGTATTGTGTAAGTATAAAAAAGACACGCTAATCGAACTCACATTACCAAAAGATGCAAACATTTACGCTTCTGAATATAGCTTATATATTCCTGAAAAGAATGTGTTGCAGGATAAACTAAACGAATGGATGGAAGAGTTTGATACTACTAATTTGCAAAGCCAAAAGCAATGAATCGAAAAATACAGGAAGCCAAACTAAAAGGTTTTGAAGACAATATTAAAAACTTGTTTGCAGAATCAAAAGAATTGAAAAAAAAGATTGAGAATAATTTTAATAGTTTAAGACATGATTGAACTTTTAAAGAATGTCGCAGTTTATTCTTCAGACAGAATTAATATTTCTGAATTAGACATTGAAACATATGTTTCTACAGAAAATATTTTACAGAACAAACTTGGTAAGACTATTGCAACAAAATTACCTGCATCTACTAATTTCGTTA
The DNA here is from genome assembly GCA_044236095.1 of Crocinitomicaceae bacterium. GTDB lineage: Bacteria > Bacteroidota > Bacteroidia > Flavobacteriales_D > Crocinitomicaceae > UBA952. Next base: position 7,900 of record JBIIHD010000005.1, read on the forward strand.
CAAAATATTCTCCGGGGGATATTTTGATCGGAAACATTCGTCCTTATTTAAAGAAAATATGGTTTGCGGTCAATGAAGGTGGTAGCTCAGCAGACGTTTTAACGATCAAAGTAAAATCTAATTCTGACCCTCGTTTTATTTACTATGCACTTTTAAGGGATGATTTTTTTGATTATGTCATGGCTGGTTCGAAAGGAACAAAAATGCCAAGAGGTGACAAAAATCAAGTGATGAATTTTAAAATTCCTAAATTCAATCTAAATACCCAATCTCAAATCGCAAAAGTCCTTTCCGACCTCGACGCCAAAATCGAACTCAACAACAAAATAAATACGGAGTTAGAAGCCATGGCCAAACTCATTTACGATTATTGGTTTGTGCAGTTTGAGTTTCCTTGCCTACCTCAGGACTATCGTCCATCGGGGCAGGTAAACCCAAATAGTGAGTTGAGCGAGAAAATAAGGGCTTTTTGTACATATAAGCAAACAGGAGGCTTACCATTACCTAACGGTAAAACTTGGTTTGTATATGTATTACTTTGTGACGATGGATCTTTTTACAAAGGAATGACAAATGATTTGTATCGAAGGTATTTCGAACACGGAAGCGGTCAAGGTGCACAACACACCAAAACTCACAAGCCAATAAGAGTAATTCATTGGGAGGCTTTTGAAAATCAAGAAATGGCTGCCGAACGTGAAAAAGAACTCAAAACTGGTTTTGGAAGAACTTGGTTACAACGCGAATTTGAATATTTACAAAACCAAAAACCAGGTTCACCTGCGCATCAAAACGCGCGACTAAGCAAGTTGATGCCTGCAGGGAAAATGGTTTGGAATGAGGAATTGAAGAGAGAAGTGCCGGAGGGTTGGGAGGTGAAGGAAATTCAAAAATTAATTGATGTAAAAGATGGAACTCATGATTCACCAAAATCTAAAGAAATAGGTTATCCTCTAATAACTTCGAAAAATCTAAAACCTTCAGGTTTAGATTATAATGAAGCCAATTTAATTTCAAAAGAAGATTATGATTCAATTAATAAGAGAAGTAAGGTAGAGACAGGTGATATATTATTTTCAATGATTGGAAATATTGGAACCATTTATAAAGTAGAAGAAAAAGAAATAGGATTTACTGTCAAGAATGTTGCGATTTTTAAGTCTTCACAAAAAAATGAGTTTAAAAATTTCATTTATATGTTTTTGAAATCCATAGATATGGATAGATACATGAAAAATGTAATTTCAGGAAGTATTCAAAAATTTATTGGATTGAACAGCTTAAGAAATACACCTGTTTTTATAAATGATAAAATGGTAAAAGAGTTTAATTCAAAGACAAATTCTATTTTTTTAACTCTTGAAAAGAATAAAATTGAAAATCAAAAACTTTCTGAACTCCGCGATTGGTTGTTACCGATGTTGATGAATGGGCAGGTGCGCATCGACAGGCTCAGCGAACCTGGAGGAACATTTTAGTATGGCAGCTGAGGAACGCGAGAAGTATGAATAAGATTGAAATGGGAGTAAAAACACCTCTTCTATTATCGAAACTTGTAATTTTTGCATTTTTCGATAATTAATCTTTATCTTTATGGAATGAATCAACTAACGGAAAGACAAGAATATCTATCAAAACTTCGATCTTTCAAAGAAAAGGATTTGATAAAAGTAGTTACCGGATTGCGACGATCAGGCAAAAGTACCTTACTTGAGATTTTTCGCGGAGAGTTATTAAAATCAGGTGTTAAAAAGAATCAAATCCACACCTATAATTTTGAGCTTCCAGAAAATTATCTGGGTAAAACATGGAGTGATTTATACTTTGAAATTAAAAAAAAATTAAAACCGGATACAGTTAATTACATTTTCTTAGATGAAGTACAGAATATTCCTCAATTTGAAAAACTAGTTGATGGACTGTTCGCCTCGGAAAATACAGATGTTTACATAACAGGGTCAAACGCCTTTTTACTTTCAAGTGAATTAGCTACTTTATTGAGTGGACGTTATGTCGAAATTTCAATACTCCCATTTTCATTCAAAGAATATCTCATCACCCGTAACATTGATATTTCCAATCAGTACTTGAATTATGAATCCTTATTTTTTGAATACGTAAATGAAACCTCTTTACCTAAAGGAGTTGAATTACGTGAAGAAGGATTGGATAAAATATTTGATTACTTGGAGGCTATTTACCACACAATTGTTGAGAAAGATATTACCCAAAGACACAAAATAAAAGACAAAAGAGCATTTGGAAACATTGCTAAATTCATGGCTTCTAACATTGGTAGTACATTTTCACCAAATAATATTTCCAACATACTGAAACAAGATGGACAAACCATTCACCATTCAACCGTTGAGAAATATTTAGATTATCTGACTGAAAGCTTTGTGTTTTACAAGGTAAATCGTTTTGATTTAAAAGGTCGAAAACAATTAACTACCAACGAAAAATACTATTTGGTTGACCTTGGCTTCTTAAATCTTTTGATGGGCAAAGAACGAACCAGAGATAGAGGTCATATCTTAGAAAACATTGTTTACTTGGAGTTATTGAGAAGAGGAAATCAAATCTGGATTGGAACAGATAGAAATTCTGAAGTAGATTTTGTATGCAAAACACCTTTAGGAGAAATAAATTATTTTCAGGTAGCTTGGCAATTGACAGATGAAAAGACCATTGACCGTGAATTTAGTGCCTTGGAAAAAATTCGAGATAATTACCCAAAATACCTGCTAACAACAGATTCTTTCAATCAAGATCGTTCCGGAATTCATCACCTAAATGTGTTTAGCTGGTTACTTACTCAAAAGTAACTACTAGCTATTTCAATCATCGAAACTTGTAATTTTTGCATTTTTCGATAATTACACCCAGATACTTTTTAATCCAACTATTTTATTCGGAATGGACGGCATGGTAATATTGATGAAGCAACTTGTTCGTCTTATTATTCAGACTCTTTATCTTTTCCATTCTTTGGTTTGACTTTAAACAGTTTCTTGTATTTTTCTAATTCCATTTGGTTTTTAGCATAAAGCAATAAACAAAGCAATCCCACTGCACAAGTAATACAAATCAACGAAGTTAACTTCGAGTTTGTCTGTTTAAGAATATCGTTTTCACTAATTGTTTTTCGTAGTTTAAAATTATTAGGTAGCTGAATAAATTCACCAATTTCAACATCTCTCATTTTTTTATTCTTTTTAAGATTAAATAATCATTATCGTTAAAGAGTAGAATATCAAATATGCCATTTAGATACTTTCCTTCTATATGAACAGTTTTCGTATAAAACGACAGATCAGCTCCTTTCCCTCTGAGATATTCCTTTGAAAATCTCACTAAAGATTTTATACCAAGTAATTTATCATAAATTTTATAGGTTTCCATCAGTGGCTTGTTTAATATATTTAATTTATGACGCTTCTCATTTTGTTTATTATTATTTGCCTTTCGTTGATGCTCCGGACAACAATAATCTTTAATACTTGAATTAGTTTCGAATGGCTTAGTACAATATTTACATTTCCGATTAAATTTCATAGTTCCAAGTTTTAAGTTTATTTTGAAATATTATTCCTATTCTTTCTCTCAATCAAATCCATGACTTTTTGTTTATCAAAGTATATTCTTGAGGCAATTTTTATAACAGGAGGTAATATTTTATATCTCCTCCATTTGTCAATAGATGTAGTTGAAACACCGAACAATTTTGAAACTTCCAAACGACTAATTAATGATGTATCGTTTTTAGGTATTTCTTTTTGTGATTGATGTTGAATTAATTTTTCATCAAGCACCTCCGATATTATATTTCGGAGATCATCAGTGGTGAGGGTTACTAATAGGTCGTTTTTCATGGTTAAATAAATTTGATGAACTCAAAATTATCTAACTAAAATCAGTTTATTTATGAAATCTTAATTGTCGTTTTCATAATCGTAATTGTCGTAATTTCAACGAACTAATTGAAAGGATATCTACCAGTAGTAGAGGCTGCAAAATTCGATTTCAAAGTACGTAAATTATCATTTTTAAAATTGGAAAAATTGTCCTTTAAAAATTGACAATAAATCAGAGCTTTATTTTTGTATACATCAAGATCTTCATCTTTGTAAAAAGTATATACAAATTTTCTAATGTACTGTTTTGAGATAGTGATTCCGAGGTGCTTTTTCGGGAATTTTGCTTCAATGTTTTTGAACTTGAAATTGGATTTGACCAAATATTCAACTTGAGCTTTCGTAATTGGTTTTTTGTTCTTCACTTTTGTGAGTTTCATAAAATACGCTAACGTTTCTTCATAAGTTAAAGAAATTGGAATAAGCCCTTGTTGAATTTCCTCGTCTGTTTTTTCAGGCGAATGATCATCATCGTCATTACTATTCGAAATATTATCTTCTTTTTCAGATTCGAAGGTTTGATAGTTTATTATTGTATTAAAAAAGTTTTGAATGCTCGTCTGTTCTATTATATTTTCAATTTTAAGATTCTGAATTAAATAACTCTCGTTAATTGTTAAATTAAAAACTTGTTTTTTATCGTCATATAACTTATTGCTCTCCTTTTTCTTCTCTCGCAACCAATTCACTATTGCTTGTTTTTGATCATTGCAGTTAGAAAAAACATTATGTTTAATAATTTTCAAAACTAGGAATTCAACTTGTCCTACAAAATTCTCTAAAAAACCAAATTCCTCATCTAAATATGCATCGAGTAATAGAGGTATCTCAAAAGGATCCTCAGTGCTTAAATGTAAGGCGAGCCAAAAATTAAATGAGGGGTGAGTGATTGAAATAACAAATGCCTGCCTTCTTTCAGTTTCTGACAAGTAACGTTCAAAGTTAATTGAGCGCTTATACTCTAATACAGCTTCATTCAATCGGCTTTCATATTCTTCAATGCTAATTTTTAATAAATCTGGATGTTGGGCATTTCGAAGATTTTTTATAACCTCATTGGCACAATCTAAAACATTTATTTCATACCGATGTTTTTCATACCGTTCTGATTGTTGATTTTCCATATTCCTAAAGTTAAGAAATTGAAAGAATTTGAGAAATTATTGACCAATATTTTTGCGGTCTAGACAAAACTCCGTTTGAAAGTTATCAACAATTATTTTGAATGTTTTTGAGGAGAGGCTATCAGAAAATCCGTCCACGGTTCCGTCCACGGTAAAAAAGATCAAAATAAAAACCCTGTAAATCAATGACTTACAGGGCTTAAAATCGCTTAAAGCGGTCTGGACGGGTGAACAGTCCTATATGTAAATGCTTGTAAATCAAACCCTTAAAGTAAGTGAAAATGCCTTTGTTCGCCGATGTGTTGACCGAATATTTTGGTCGCTAATGAACGGTTTGACACTTACCTTCGCATCAAAGATAGTATTTTTTTCATATTCAGGCACTTATTTCAGTACAAACTGATATAAATTGAATTAAACAAGGGCGGGTTTTTCAGGAGACGTTGTTGGTCTTAATCAATAATGAACTGCTTGACTGTTTCAATGTCTATTCCAACGTGTTTTGCGAATTCTTCAATGGTTATGAATTGATGGGATTGCTTGTTGAGGTTTTGCCTGATTGTGTGGAGCAATCTTCGGGCATATTTCTCACTTCTTCCGGTTATTCGCTGAACATCTTTTGGATAGACACATACTCGTTTGGGTATTTTCATACTCTATCTATGCTTTATCCATACACTATCTAGGGAGTATCTATCCAGTGCTTGATTGCAAAGTTAGGATTTTCAAGTGGCTATAATTTATCCTTTTACGGACAATTATGCACGTTTCTTTCCACACGGACAAGCGCATGGTGATGACGTGTTTTGACTGCTGTACTTTTGATTTATCTGATTGAACTCGCGAGGTAAAAAAGATAGC
>JBIIHD010000006.1:0-13751 GCA_044236095.1 Crocinitomicaceae bacterium
ACATAATTTCCAATTTCATATTGTCGGGCAAAATGAATATTAAATTCTTTAATTTCTTGGTTTCTATATACCTCAATGATTTTAGTTGCAAACATTTTAGGATCCTGTTCTTTGAGAATAAATCCATTTTTCCCATTTTCCATTAAATCTCGGTTCCCATGTCCATCCAATGTTACTACTGGCAATCCTGCTGCCATTGCTTCAATTAATACAAGACCCAAGGGTTCATAGGTTGCTGTGTGAGTATATACATCAGATTGCCATAAATATTCCTCGACATTTTCAACATTTCCGAGAAAGTTGCATTGGTCTAAAATTCCTAATTCCTTTGCTTTATTCATGACTTCCATTTTATGTGGGCCATCGCCAAGGAAAACACATGAAGTCTGAATACTTTTTTTATTTAATTCGAGGATAATGTCTAAAAGAAAAGTTTGATTTTTTTTAGGAACAAAGGAACCGATGTTTATTAAGTTGAGGGTTAACGGTTGAGGCTGAGGGTTGAGGTAAAGGTTTGAGTCTAAGGGTTGGTTCTCGACTGGGCTCGAACCACTGTCAGTGCAACTTTTATTAAAATCAGCAGGTTTTTGGAAGCGTTTGACGTCAATAGCGTTATGTAATAAAGTTACGGGATACTTAAATTGAACAGAATTGATATAAGATTCAGTATGTTTTGATATAGCAATAAAGTGTGTACCACCATTATTTTTATATTGTTTTAATAACACTTGTTTTTCATACCAATTTGTTTTACTCACTTTTGTTAAGTTCGACCAAGACCAATTCTTAAATTGCACTAAATTATCGTGAACATGACTGAACCAAAGGGCTTTTGGATACTTACAGAATCGACTTACAAGTTCCGCCTCAAATAAGTGGGTATGGATTATATCTGGTTTGAAATTATAGATGTAGTCTTGAAGGTCAGAAACATTAATTTTCCATTTTTTCATAAATGACAATTCAACGTAGGATGGTACAATTGAAATTAACTGCTTTATTTCTGAAACGTCGTATTTTATATCATCTCTAAAAATTACCAATCGAGCATCAATATTGTTTTGACTATTTAGCTTTTTTACAATATCCAAAACTAGACGCTCTGCTCCTCCTTTGGATAATGTTGGAATGATGTGGAGGATTTTCAAGTCGTCTTCTTATTTTAATCCAATTTTATTTGCAATTTCGGGTTGAATAACAAGTATATTATGATATTCAAAAGCAACGATTTCATGAATTAGACTTGGTTGGTTTATCTCATCAATTAAGTAGTACTCGTAACCATATTCCGCCAATTGAATATTCAACTCATTTGCAATAGTATTATTTAATACTTCAATAAGAATTGTCGGTTTATCTCTGGCAATAATGGACAACATCCCATCTATCGCCTGAGGCTCATGCATTTCAACGTCGATTTTGATTAAATCCACTTTGTTTTCTTTAAAAAAATTATAGGATTCTAATCTTTTTATTGGTACTTGGTAAGTTACAACATTATTACAATTGCTAGACATTTCTATATTTAAAGAAGCGCTATACTGAGATTTATCACCAACGTCATAGAATGTAGCTGTTCCATTTTCATCTGAAATAGCCGTTTCAAAAAATCTAATGCAAGAAAAATTATTTATTTCAATATTTTTCGATAAAATTTTTGCAGTTCTTTTAACGGGTTCAAAAGAATAAATTGTGGCTCTGGGATTTACTGTGCATGCCGTAATTGAATATATACCTGTATTTGCGCCTATGTCAATTATTACATTTGATATTTTTGACAGTCTAATCCATATATCAATTGAAACTTTTTCCCATCCATTTTTAAGACCTTTCCAAAAAATTTCATTCTCTAATGTTGAATAACCAGTGTTATATAGTTTGAATTCTTTATCTCCGAGTTTAACTTTCATTATTCCGGAAAATTTCAAATCTTGATAAAGTTTGTTTGTTAAATTGGGTGAAAGTTTAATAATTCTGGCCAAGAATATTTTAAAAGGTAAATATGACCATAAACGAATAATTAATTTAAATATTTTTGCTTTCATTATTTCAAATTTTTATTTATGTAAATATTTATACCGAAGCAAAGTTTTGTTATGGTATAAATTCTGTGTTTGGTGTTTAAATCAAGTAGTTTGGTAATCAGAGACTTTAAAAGCCAAAACATACCATATTTCTTATTGTTTTCATACAAAAAAGATTGTGCTAATTTAAATTCGGCATCTGAAATTATTTTGTTTTTTTCCTTTCTAGATAATTCATTCCAAATAGATTGATATCTCACAGTCATTATTTTCAGACCTTTTAATTTTGTCATAGAAGTCTTCGAATTTAAATTAATGGAATTAGAATCATGAAGAACATAAACAATAGAAGACATTTCCAATTGAAAAATTGGATAAACTTGGGTGATTCTTGACCAAAGTACTGTGTCCTCAACAATTGTTATATCCTCATCAAAATTAAATTCAACAAATATTTTTTTATTACCGCAAACCCTTGCAGGTATTATTCCGGAGAAAAAAACAAATTTTGTAATATTTTCAAAATCATCGATTAGATTAATTTCAGGAAAAGTTTCAATACCACGACTTAATGTAGTAAATCCGGTTACATACAATCCAATGCGATGATTGTTAATTAATATAGAATCATAAAGATTTTCTAAGTGATTATTAAGATAAAAATCGTCGCTATCAAGAAAACAAATATATTCCCCTATAGCATTTTTAACCCCATTATTTCTCGCAGCGCTTCGTTCGGCATTCTTTTGATAAATGTATTTTATGCGATTATCATTTTCTGACAATGAAAGAATGACATTTTTGGTATTATCCGTTGACCCATCATCAACCACTACACATTCCCAATTAGTATAAGATTGATTTATAACACTCTTAATTGTTTCCTCAATAAGATGTTCACGATTATAGGCAGGAATAATGATTGAAAAAAAAGGATTCATATTTAATTTATATAACTTGCGCTGAATGCTTCTGCATTTAAAAAACATGTTGAAGGTTCTACATCCATCAACTGTTGAATTACATTTTTTGGCGTTAAATAAGATGAATAATAATTTCTAACATTGATAGTCATCTCATGCAATTTCACATCTCCAAGTGAGAATGCCAAATCAATAGTTTCAACTAAATTTTCTTGGCTATGCTTAAAAATTAGTGCATTCTCTAAATGAATAAAACTCGGTTGAAATTTTAGCGCATAGTTTTCTTCAATAATTGGTATACATCCTACCGACATTGCTTCTATTATGTTATGTGAAAAGGGCATGGAAACACCTGGACAAGCAAAAAAAAAGGTAAATTCACTTAATGTTTTTCGTAACTGTGTCATTGGAATATCCAAGATGGCTCTATCTAAAAAATAAATTTTACTGTCCTGAATATGAGCTAATTCATTTATATTCTTTACCGAAAACCAATATTTAGTCCGTTGGAGTGACTCAAATAAATATTTTCGATTAAAAATGCCGAATTTCTGCTCAATTTCCTTTCGATCATATTGACCTTTTTCGATGCTTCCCGCAAAAAACAGGGCTTTGCTCCTTTTATTATTAATTGGAATTTGTTCATTCCATAATCCATCGTGATACATTAATGGATGAAGACTCATTGGAACGTGATAACTCTTATTGGTTGAAGGATTAAAATAGTAATCTGAAAGCAAAATACCATCATTTGAATTCAAATTAGTATAAAAGTACTGTCGAGAATATGGTTTCTTCCAAAAGAAATAAACATTTTTCTCTTTTAATAATAACGCTGAATAGGTCTCCAAATTACCAAGAAAACTAAAATTGATTTTTATCCCTATTTGATAACCCTCTAGTAGATAAAATTTACATAGTAAATAGAGATATCTTTCAAATCGATTGTGTTCTAAATCAAAGAAAACTAATTTTTCAGGGTTTGGAATTCCATTTTTTTTAAATAAAATAACCCGAAAATAAATGAATATTCCTCTTAAAATTCGATAGTATTTCTTGATTTGAATTTTCATTTTTGTATAAGCACACACAAGTCCTCTAAAGGTCGATTGTGAGTGAAGGGTATATTTGCTTTATTATTGAAAACTGATATAAACTCAATAGAATTTGGGTTAACTGATTTTCGTATTTGATAATCTAAACCTTTTTTATCGTAGCACCACAAGTGCGCCTGATGGGGCACGCTATGAGAAAATATGGAAAAATAAAAACTTTGGGGTGCATTTTCCGGAATACGGGTATGAGCCCATTCGGCAAACATCCAGTAATAATTCAATGCCCCCCTTCTGTATCTTCTAATATACTCCTTTAAATTTGGAACGGTAATCAATAAATAGCCTCCAGGATTCAAGAGTTCAAAGGCGTGTTTTAGTACTTTTTCACCATCTTCAGGACTGAAATGTTCAAAAACATGTTGCATGCGAATTAAATCTAATTTTCCGATGCGCTGTTTGTCATCTTCTGTCAAAGGGTCAATGGCATTCCAAAACATATATCGATCCCTCATGGTCTCAGGTATTTGATCTTCAGGTAGAATATCAGAGAAATAAAAACCATCATTGTAACTTGTCGAAGAACCTAAATCCAACCATCGAAGACGGTTTTCACTAATTAGCTTATCCTTAAGCCAATTTGTATTTTTTCGAAATCGATAATGAAAAGAGAAAACAATTTTCGCTTTAATAAAATAGTACCATTTAAAAATTATCATTTGAGTATGCGTTTTAATTTTAATAAATTGGTGAAATAAATAAGTTCTAATCGTGAAAAATCCATAGATGAGTTTTTGGTTATCTCTATAACTTGGGCATTGAATTTAACAACATTGCGTGCAAATGAAAGCCATAGATTTTTGATATATTCATCGAACTTCAGCTGATTAAAGAATTGACTTGTTTTATTTGCTGCCAGCAAGTTCTCTAATAAGGAATGAATTTCGTTGCTTTTATCCGAAATGCTCAAATAGTTTTGATAATTCAGTTCCTTGAATAAACTTAACTGCTCGTCGTTTATTGAATACCCAAGCTTACTAAATAAGTTCTTTTGTAAACTTAATATGTTGTTAACTTGATTCAGGGTATTTCTTTTTTCGTTTTGATCAGTTTGACAATATTCAAATAATATTTCTTGAACATTCCCGAAATCTATATAATCAGCTGCTCTTATAAACAACTCATAATCCTGGTTTTTCCTGAATGATTCATCATAGAATAAATTGTATGTATCAATTATTTCTTTTCGAATGATTATTGCAGGATGAAGGAGGTGACATTCATAAAGTAATTTAATTTTTATTTCATCACTATTTTCAACATATTGAGCAGTACTTTTCTTATTTCCAAATATTTTAAACCATGAACCAGCTATTCCGATATTAGGATATTTCTCCATATATGCAACCTGCTTATCCATTCGATCAGGGAGAGAAACATCATCGGCATCCATTCGCAATATATATTTTCCAGTTGATGCGCTTATTCCTTTATTTAAACATGCGGGTAAAAACTCATTGTTGATATTGTTGATTAATTTAATTCTAGAATCCTTATACGATTCAATAATCTCCTGAGTCTTGTCTGTTGATCCATCGTTTATTATAATGAACTCAAAATTCTCCCACGTTTGATTTAGAATACTGTTTATTGCAATATCAATCGTTTTTTCTGCATTGTATGCAGCCATAACAACAGAACATTTTATGTTATTATTGCTCATTTATAAACCAGTTATAAAATTTTTGTAACCCGTCTTCAAGACTTGTACTTGGCTTGTAATTTAGTTCAGAAATTGCCTTGTCGATATTTGCGCAAGTAACGGGTACATCCCCAGGTTGGTAATCGATATGTTTAATTTTAGGATCTTTATCCATTATCTTAGCAATTGTAGTTACTAACTCAATAATTGAAACGGGTTTATTGTTTCCTAGATTGAAGATTTCAAAATTGGCTTTTTGGTAGTTTAATGCGCTTAAAAATCCATTCACAATATCGTTTACATAGGTATAATCTCGAAAGGTATCTCCTTTACCATAAATTTCGATTTCTTCACCTTTTTCTATTTTGTTTACAAATTTATGGATGGCTAAATCTGGCCTTTGTTTGGGACCAAAAACAGTAAAAAGCCTCAAGGCAATAAATCGTATGCCGTACATTTCACTATACATTTTACCATACAATTCAGCTGTTTTTTTGGATGCTGCGTATGGACTGATTATTTCATTGAGGTGCAAATCTTCCATCCAGGGAACCTGCTTATTTACTCCGTAAACTGAACTAGAAGAGGCAAAAACAATTTGTTTAATCTTTCTTCTTTTTGCAAATTCAAGTAATTTAATTGTACCTACAACATTGGTTTCCTCATAACCAACAGGATCTTCAATGGATGGTCTTACACCTGCTTTGGCAGCAATATGAACAATTGCGTCTATGGATGAATCCAATTGATTTTCAAATTTTTCGATAGCTAAAATGTCGTCTTCAATTAACTGATAATTGGGACTTTTTAAATGCTCCGAGATATTTAAACGTTTTCGATTCGGATTATAGAAATTATTAAAATTATCAATTACCGTTACTTTTTTATTTTGACTTAATAATTCAGTAACTAAAGTACTTCCTATAAATCCGGCGCCACCGGTAACTAAAATATGATTCATCATTTGGTTATGTAATTTCTTGTAATTTATCAATTAATCGACCAACGGTTATTGACGGATGTAATCGCTCAATTGTCTTAAGAGAATTTGCCTCCATTTCCTTGATTTGATGTTCATCTAAAGACAAAAAATGAACAATTGCTCTTAACAGATCCTTAGGATTAGAATGCTCAGCTAAAAAACCATTTTTACCCTCTTCAACGACTTGCTCAAAGCTAACTCCACGGGACGCAATTAATGCCTTACCTAATGCCAACGTTTCAATACTTGCGTTGGATAAGTTTTCGATTCTTGATGGTAACACGACTCCTTTGGCTCCTTGAATTAATGGAAATAATTGATTATGTGGCACTTGTTCTACAATCTCTATTCGATCGATATAATTAGAAGCTTTTTTCTTAATGTAATCAATGGTTGAACCACCTTGGTAGCCTAAGTCTTTACCTACAAAAAGAAAATTAATCTGTTTATCGTGTTCAAAAAGATCCTCAAGTAAATCAGCAATATCAATTGCTCCTTTGAATAACGCAATTCTTCCAAAGAAGATAAGGTATGGTTGATTTTTAAACTTGGTATTAATTAATTCGAGAGTAGTATAATCTGGGTTTTTAAATTGAGGAAGATAAGGTGTTTCGATTACATCTATTTTCTTCTTATATCTCTTTCCCATTTCATTGGCCAAAAAATGACTTGGTGCATAAATGTTTTTGGTAAACTTAATATCAAATTTTTCGAGTATCAAAAACTGTTTTTCACGAAAAGATCTATATTCAAGTCCATTTGCTTGATCCCATAATTCAACAGATCCAGCCAAAAGCATTAATGAAGGTATTTTTCTAGGGCGTAATATACCAAGTGATTTATAGCTTGTAAATAAAATAGCTTCAATTTTATCTGTATTATTTCGCTTTAATATTTGTTTACGCAGAGCGTAACTTTCCCACAATACATTTAACCAAATTTGAAATTTGAATCGAGTTAATTTATCACATAATTTATATAGAAGATTGATCTCGCTTTTAACTCTTACAACCTCAATTCCTGCATATTGGATAATTTCATTAGTGTCACTAGTAACAAAAACGATAGGATCATGTCCCATTTCATTTAATGCTAAAGCAATTTTTGATAAGTGATTTGCAATACCACCATCAAAATTGGCTTTTTCACTAACGTACTCATTAGTTATAATGGCTATTCTCATATAAATTGAATATCTTGATTATCTTCCAGCCAAAGTGAAAAAACAAATATCAGCCAAACTTGACTGAAAGGGCCAAATGAAGATCTATTTGCTATAAATTCGTCCCAAATTTCTTGAACTGTTTTTTTGTCAATATAATTAAACAAGTGCTCTTGGAAAATTTTACTTTTCATGAAGGTTATGCTTTCATTATTTTCCTTGAACCAAGTTTCATTAGGCACTCCAAATCCTTGTTTTCTTCTAAAAGCAAATTCCTCGTTAAATTCTTGAGCACTTAATTTTTTTAGAAAATATTTACCTTGTTTTTCTTTAACCTTTTGATCATTGGTTAATTCTGAAGCAATTTTAAATAAATCTGTATCAACAAAAGCCGGACGTGTTTCTAAACTATTCGCCATGGATGCAATATCGACCTTCTGAAGAATATCGTTTGGTAAATAGCCCTGAAAATCCATTAGTTGAGCAAAACTCAAATAATCGATTTTTGTTTCCGGAAGTTCAACAAAACTCAATACTGATTCCCAATCAAAATCACTTTGGCGAAGTAGTTTTTTCCTGGTATTTTCAGGAAAATAGGCCATTGCTTCAAAATATCTATTTCTTAAATCTTTTAAGAAATTTTTTCTTGTTCTCGCTTTTAAGGAGCCTAAAATGAATCTTGGAATCCCTAATAATTGTTTTTTTTGAATTTTTTCCCTTAGCTTTTCTTTAAAAGAAGCTTGGAGCCAACTTATATAATTGTGATAACCAGCAAAAAACTCATCTCCTCCATCTCCTGTGACAACCATTTTAACATCTTTTGATGCAAGATTACAAACATGCCAAGTTGGTATGATCGAATTATCACCAAACGGCTCTCCCAAGTTGTTTTTTACAAGAAGCTGCATATATTCTAAGTCCGTAGAATGCACATTTTTTTGTACCAACTCGAGATTCAATTTTTCCGCAACATATTCGGCATATTTAATTTCACTGTGAGGTCCCTCAAAACCGATTGAATATGCTTTAAAATCAGCAGAGGAAGTCCGAGCCATTTTTGCCGCAACATAACTAGAATCAATTCCACCAGATAGAAAGACTCCAAAAGGTACATCAGACATCATTTTATCATGAATTTTCTTTGAGAGAACTTTATCAATTTGCGAAGATTCCCATTTCTTTTTGAGCGCTGAAAAAATGGGTTTAAAATACTGATCTTTTGATAAGATGTTGCCCTCTAACGAAACAGTTAATGTATGTCCAGGCTCGAGTTTGAAAATATTTTTGTAAATCGTAAGTGGAGCAGCGATGTAATTCAACGTAAAATACTGTTCCATTGCCTGTTTACTACCTGATTTGACTTGATAATATAAATTTTTCAAACCTGGTAATTCCGAACAAAATGCTATAAAATCGTCCTCTACACGGTATACAAGTGGTTTTATTCCAAACTGATCGCGAGCCAATAAACAGATTTCCTTTTTAAAATCAATGATGGCAAAAGCAAACATACCATCGAACTTTTTGACACAATCTTTTCCCCAGTGTTCGTATGCTTTTAACACGACTTCCGTATCAGATTGCGTTTTAAAAGAATAACCAAGTTCTTTCAGTTCATTTTGTAATATTTTGTAATTGTAAATTTCACCGTTATAAGTAAGAATGACGGTACTGTCTTCGTTGGACATTGGCTGGGTCCCATTTTCTACATCAATGATCGATAATCGGGCATGCCCAAGGCTAAGAGAATCATTTATGAAATAACCCTGACCATCAGGACCTCTGTGTCGAATCGAGTTCACCAATGACACAAGGTCTGATTCCTTAACACTCGATTTATCTTTTTTAATAATCCCCGCAATTCCACACATTTTAAGCGATATTTCGTATTAAAATTTTATAATTTTTAAGGTAAAATGGTTGATTTAAAAGGCATTTAAAAAGTGCTTGACGTTTATACCTTTTGTTCTTTGAACTAACATTTGCAATCATTTGTTCGAACACTTCTTGTTTGAGCTTTTTACTTTTTTTTGTTTCTAGGTAATCGCTTTCACCTGCTATTTTTTGCTTCAATAAGATGAGCACCGAACGAAATGAAAAATCACGTGTAAAATTTGAAAAATTACTTGAAACGGAATCTTCATTTTGCCGATAACAATAAAGCGCTTTTTGAATATTTAGTATCTTATAATTGAATGCTATTAATACGGTCCAGTAATAATCTTCAAAACCTATCCGATTGAAGTATTCATGATAGGCCCCTATTTTTTTTACAACTTCTCGTTTAACCATAAAAGTTCCACCCACAAAATCAAATTTCCCATTTAATAGACTGGCTTTGATATTTGTTGGATATTCATGGATTTCTTTCTGTTTATCTTCATTATCAATTCGTTGCACCCATGTTCCACATGCATCCAACTCGTTTTCTTCGATAAAACTAAGCTGTTCTTCAAGTCTGGTTGGTAGCGAAAGGTCATCTGCATCTTGGAAAACGATGTAATCTCCCAGCGCGAGTAACATAAGTTTATTACATGTTTTTAGGTAACCAATATTTTTTGAATTGTGAAACGTTTTAATTCTAGGGTCCTTTAGTGAATCAATAATTTCTAGGGTATTGTCTGTTGAACCATCATCAGCTATAAGAATTTCAAAATCTTGCAATGTTTGATTCAAAATTGATGAAATACTCTTTTCTATGAACTTTTCAGCGTTGTAGGCAGGTATGATGATGGAGAATATCAATTAGAAAAAATAGCTCTATATTTTTTTTGGAAAAGATTTAAATCAAAGTATTTTTTCGAATGGGCGATTGCATTCTTTGAAATATAAGTTAATTCATTTTCATTTTGTTTCCTCAGAATTTCACAAAATTCAATCAACATTTGATCATTTGAGGAATAATCAATCAAATAACCATTTTCTTTATTTAAAATAGATTCACTTATAGCTCCTACATTTGAAGATAAGACGACTAAACCATTAGCCATAGCTTCCATAATTGCAACTGGAAAACCTTCTCTGTGTGATGCAACCACTAATGCATCAGCTTTTTTGAGCCAAAAATCTTTAATCTTCGTATTGTGTATCAAACCCAAGCATTTCAAATTAGTTGGATAATTTTCTTGTTTAGAAGGTCCAAGTGCTACAAAATTAATTTTAGGACATCTTTTTGCAATTTCAACAAATAAAGGGAAATTCTTTTCTTGACTATCCCGCCCTAAAAAAATGACTGTTTGAATAGAATTTCTTATTCTGGGTTCGGTAGGAAGTTCTAATCCGTTAGGAATAATTTCAATTTTATCCAATTCTACGAATTCAAGAGACTTGCTTTGATATTGATTCATTAAATCAACTCTGGTTTTTTTCGATATTGTTATTCTTTTGAATAGATATTTGACGTATTTAATACTTTCGTCTTCTATTCCTTTATCTGGTTTTGAAAATGCATGGATTAAATCAATAAATTTTATGTTTTTCTTAGTATGTAAATTCAAAACTACTTGATAGAATAAGTAATTATTACATCCGAAAAATACATATTGCATTTCATTACTTTTAACTAATTCGTTCAAGCATTCAATAAAATAGGTTCTTAAATAACTATTCTGGTAAACTTGACTGATCTCAATGCAGTTAGCATTTGAATTGAATGAATTCCAATAGTGTTTATTAATAGATTTATCTGTAAAAAAGACTAGGTTTGATTTCTTATTGCCAACTGACTTCACAATGTCTAAATGAACTTTTTCTGCTCCACCGGTATGATAGAAGGGGAAAAAAAATACATTTTTAAGGTTTGTGCTTTTGAACTGCCGTTTTAATTGAAACCAAATCTTTAATTTCTGCAGTTTTAATTTAATTTTTGGGAGCATGTAATTATAGAAAATTAATTTAAAAACTTTGGCTACAATTTAAAAAACATTTTTGTAAAGCTTTTGAAATATTTTTTTACTGTTGAGAACTCACCTTTCAAATAAATACTTTTATAAAGCAAAAGGAAAGCTTTTGAACGATTTTTCTCATCAATTTCCCTACTTAATTCTTTGTTCAAAGCGTCATTTATTTGTTTAATACCTAATTCGTCAAATTGTAACTTAAAGTGCTTCCGATAAAATGAGTATTGATTAAGCATCGCCCAATTAATTTTCTTGTCTCCCATCTTTTTCGTTATGCCTTCATTGTGATTTCTGTAAACTGCTAAAACATCATCCATTAAATAAGCTTTTCCTCCATCTTTTAAAATTAGGCAATAAATTCCCCAGTCTCCAAAAGTCAATTTTGAAAGCTTTGTATAGTCAAATTTTAAATTCTTAAACATAACCGTGCAAGTAATAAAATCATTATATGAAACTAAATCTGATAGTTTATATCTATTTTTATTTTGACTTCCCCCAATTATATTGGTGAATTTATTTTCTTTTAATACTTGTGCTTTACCACCAATTAAATAATACTCCGTATTAGCCTCCAAAAATTCAACTTGCCTTTGCAATTTGTATGGGTCTATCCAATAATCATCTCCTTCACAAATAGCTATATATTTTCCTGAAGAATTACCATAAGCAAAGATAAAATTTTGTTGCATACCAATGTTATTTGTATGATTCCAATATTTTATCCATGAACCATTCGGATTGTTTTGAATGATATTTTTTATTATTTTATGGGAGTTATCATTTGAGCAATCGTTTGCGATTATTAATTCTACATTAAAATTACATTTTTGCATTAACACACTATTCACGGCTTGCTCAACGAACAATTCATGATTATAAGTGATCATTAAAACGGAAACTAATGGGTTCAAAATGAAAAAAAATGGTTTATTGATTTATTTTTAGTCAATAATTTTACTTTTCCGAAATCATCGACAATAATTTTGTTTTTATTTAGAAGAATCCAAATTTTTCTTAACATATCTATTTGTAATTTCAAAACATCCTCATAAGATTTGAATTGAGATCTCAATAAAACAGATTGCATAATAATTGGACCAGTATCAATTCCTTGATCGATAAAATGAGCTGTATTTCCTAAAAGCTGAACACTTGATTTAAGTGCTTGATCAATGGCGTTTAATCCAGGAAACGCAGGAAGAATTGATGGATGAAAATTTATTATTTTATTTTTATATTCAATAAGTAATTCCCCTTTGAGTAATTTGTCACCAAAACAAAATAAATAATCAATATTGTGTTCTTTTAAAAGAAATAGTAATTTTTGACTAACTTGGGCCGAGAATTCTTTACTTTTTGGATTTATTTCACTCGGCTTGAAATTAATTATCCTAATATGATGTGAAATTTTTTTTAGTTTATTTAAAGTTCCCTTATCCATTCCATCATAGAAGACGAAAACAGCAGGGAAATTCTCAAACAAATTATTTTCGTAAAACTTTAATACTCGAGAGGATTTTCCTGAACAATAGAATGCAAATTTTTTCACACTAAATCGAATCCCATTAAATTATTCATTATAAATCCACTATCATTAAACATTAACGCGTCAATAATAGATAATCCGCGAGAAAATTGATTATTAAATTGACTGTAAGCAGTTAATTTATTTTCTACAAATTTTAATTCAATATTTAATTTCTCAAAAGATATTTTTTCGTATATCTCTTTCCCTCCAATTGCATTATGGTAAAAATTTGCATTTTCTTTAATACAAATATCCAATATTCTGCTTTGACCGCTTAAATGTGAATTATTATAAATCGAACTATCAATAATTAACTTTGTTTTCATGCCTAATATTTGCATGATTTCATCTATTGCAAGAATATTGAGTTCTGAGATAGTCTGACATTTGGAGTAAATAATACTTTCTAAAAGTCTATAAATTTCTATAAAGTGAGGTGCTTTTCTATATGCTTGTTCAATTGTTTTTAACATTTTTTT